>DASUMO010000251.1:0-4298 GCA_036277695.1 Chitinophagaceae bacterium | reverse complement strand
CCATAAATGTATTGTCTTTGTTGCTGAAGAAAAAATGCAGGGAGGATGTGGAGGTAGTAGCAACTTCCAACTCGGCTTTTGATGCAAAAGGGCTGATCGAACTCCATCGGCCCGACCTGGTGTTCCTGGATATTGAAATGCCAGGTATGACCGGTATTGATGTGGTGAGAAGTTTCACCAACCCTAATTTCCATATCGTATTCGTTACAGCCTATGATGCATATGCCGTGGAAGCATTCGAGCTCAGCGCTATCGATTATTTATTGAAACCCCTTGGTGCGGATAAAGTGATCCGTGTAATCCAGAAGATAAAAAGTGAGATCCGCAAAAACCAGGATTCCATGCATGCGCAACTGCTGCAACTGGAAAGATTATTGCAACAGCATTCCGGTGTGGAAAATAAAATTGGTGTAGGCACATCGGATAAGATTATATTCCTCACTATTCCTGAAATTCTATATTGTGAGGCGCAGGGACCTTACACCACGATTTACATGCAGGACGGTAAAAAAATACTTGCATCCAAACCATTAGGAGAATTTGAAGCACAGCTTGGCGCCCACCATTTTTTTCGTATCCATCATTCTATTCTTGTCAATTTGAACCGGGTGAAAGAATTTCAACGCAATGAGGGCGGTTATGTGATGATGGAGAACAATGCAAAACTGGAGGTTTCACAACGAAAACGAAGAGATTTTTTAGACGCTATTAATGATTTTCTTTTGTGATCGTTAATCCTAATTGTCCGGGCAGAAAATTCCTGCCGTTGGAATAATAAATAAAGCCGGTATGTTTTTAATGAAAAAATTCTTTACATACCGGCTTTATTATTGGCCGAAATTTTTATAACTGCCTTTTCTCCATCGATGGAGGAGCAGGTCGCTTAAATGGTTTTTTCTTCAACAAGTCTTTAATTTCTGTTATTGCCCTTTCCAATTGCGGATCAGTGCCTTTAGCCATGGCTGTTAAATCTTCGGGTACTTCGATATCGGGATCCACACCATGCCCTTCTTTGAACCAGGTACCATCGGGATTATACATACGGAAGGTGGGTACGGTAATTCCACCTCCATCAATCAATGCCGGCACCCCGCTGATGCCGATCAGTCCACCCCAGGTCCGGGCCCCGATCAGCGGGCCCAATCCTTTCTTCCTGAAATAATCAGGGAAGGCATCCCCGCCGGAACCGCTCCAGCCATTGATCAGCATGACCTTCGGACCAAAATGAGCAAATGGCGGCCAGGGCCAGGTCTCACCATCACGGATATCCCAGAATGCCAGTGGCGTTCTGTTCAGCATTTCAATAAAGCGATCGGGTATCTGTCCGCCGCTGTTAAACCGCTCATC
Source organism: Chitinophagaceae bacterium (assembly GCA_036277695.1). Taxonomy (GTDB): domain Bacteria; phylum Bacteroidota; class Bacteroidia; order Chitinophagales; family Chitinophagaceae; genus CADEDV01. The sequence goes on along the minus strand of DASUMO010000251.1, from coordinate 2,951 downwards.
GATCACCAGGGCTTTTTTATCCCATTGGGCATTGAACTGTCTCATCAGTTCATTTTGCCCGTCAATCCCCGTACTCCTTACATAGATATACCCCGCATCACCATTCGTGGCTTCTTCCACGCGTTTGCGGTTTTCCTCGATCCAGGCCAGGTGACGCAGGCGGCTTTCATCATCCAGTGTTTCTACAATCGCTGTTTTAGCACCCGTCCAGGACGCGGTTGTGTTATAAGTGAGTTCAATGGTTTTTTTAGCAAGACCCCGGAAGGCGGCGTAGGGTTCTTCTGCTGTGTTCAGCGGCACTCCATTGATGGCAAGGATATAACTCCCTTCTTTTACATTAACACCGGGCATATCCAGCGGTGAACGGACCTCCGCATCCCAGCTGGCGCCACGAATGATTTTTTTGATCTTATAATAATTACCATCTGCCTGCCAGTCTACACCCAGGTAACCTACTGCTTCTCTTTTTTCCTGCTCTTCATCACCTCCTCCACGATAGGTATGGGATGCATTCAACTCGGCGATCAGTTCTCCTAAAATAAAATTCACCTCTTCCCTGGTCATGGCCCCATCCAGCATTTTTAGATAACGATCTTTTGCCTGTTTCCAGTCTACTCCATGCATATTATCATCATAGAAATAATCTCTTTCCAAACGCCAGGTGTCCATGAACAACTGATTCCATTCCTGTTTGGGATTCACCACCATGGTCATTTCGCTGGTGCGCAGGGGCTTTTCAAATTTTTGATTTTCTTCCGGTTTCAGCACAGCCCAGGTGTTTTGACGTTGTACTAATATTTTTTTGCCATCAGCCGATAACCAATAGCGGTCGGCATCTTCCAAAATGGTTTTTTCCTCTCTTTTTTCAATGTCAAAATATTTCAACACTGTTTTTGCACCGCTAACACCGGCATGGGGAAAGGCCTGGTAAATGATCTTGCCTTTTACAGTAGTCAGGTTTCCATAATTACCGGCTTTTACAGGCAATAATACCAACCTTGACTCCAGCCCTGTTAAGTCAATCTCCACAGGGCTGATCTTTGGCTTCTTATCATCTGCTGACGGACTGTCTTTCTTCTTTGCAGAATCGGCCCCGCTTTCCTCCTTTTTTACTTCTACTTTATCATTCTTGGGGCTGAGCAGGGAAGGAGTGCTGCTCTTTAAGTGAATAACTGCAGGTTGTGTGCTGTTGGGGTAAATAAATGTATTGTCAATGCTGCTGTAAACCGGTGAAAAACTCTGGCGTGTTAAGAGGTAAATATATTTGCCTTCCCGGTCAAACACCGGCGAAAAACAATTGTAATAACCGCTGCTGGCCTGTGTTGATTTTTTATTTACAACATCATAAATAAAAATGGCCGAATGATAATTTTCCACATCGCGGGTATAGGTAAGCCAACGGCTGTCGGGTGACCAATTGCAGGAAAACCCTTCCAACTGTCCATGACTCATGCGCAAGCCTTTGTCTACATCAATGGTCTGACCATTGTTCACATCATAGATCTTTATCCGCATGGCCTTGTCAATAAAAGCCAGCTTCTTGCTATCGGGCGACCAGAACAGATTATACCGGTAGCCAGCACCATAGCTGGTTAATTTCTTAGCTGAATTTTCTTTGTTGGGATCCAAAACCCAGAGTTCGTATTCGCCGGACTCATCACTCCAATAGGCAATCCTGCTGCCATCAGGTGACCAGGCAGGATGGCGTTCGGCAGAACCGGAACTGCGGGTCAGGTTTTTTACATAACCATTTTCTGCAGGCACGGAAAACAGGTCTCCCCGGGCTTCGATCAAAACCCTGTTTCCATCCGGGCTAATGCCCAGGTGCTGGATATTCCGGTCGACGGTTTCACTGGCAGGTTTTAAGCTGGCATTATCCATGACCACATTCACCGGCACTTCTTTTGATTGCTGCGAAGCCATATTGAACAGGTATAATTTTCCCCCTGCTTCATACACGATCTCTTCCGGACCCAATGAGGGGAAATGAACATCATACTCTTTGTAATTCGTGAGCTGCTGGTTGGTTTTTTTACTGATATCATAGCGCCAGAGATTCATTCGCATTTCCGGGCCGCGGTCAGAGAGGAAATAGATATGATCGCCATGCCACATCGGCAATTCATTGGCTGCATCATTGGTTGCCGAAATATTTTCTGAACCGGAGTTAGCGAAACTGAACAGGTGTATATCGGCATTATCACCGCCGCGATACCTTTTCCAGGTACGGAATACCTGGGTATGGAATGTCAATGCCATTTGCTTTCCGTCTGGGGAATACGATGCAAATTCACCATAAGCCAGGGGAAGTTTGGTTGCCATTCCTCCTGCAGGAGTTATCGTATAAAGTTGATTGAATCGTTCTCTTCCGCTTTCACGGCCCGAGGCAAAGAGGATGCGTTTCCCATCCGGGTGCCAGTCCACGACCCGGTCATTCATGCCATGCTGGGTAAGTCTTACCGGAATACCACCGGCAGAGGGGATCACATAGACATCCTGGTTTCCGTCATAATTACCACTGAAGGCAATGGACTTTCCATCGGGTGAAAACTTGGGAAAACTTTCCACGCCGGCAGGGGAACTCAGACGTTGAGCCGTGCCGCCCTGCTTGGGAATGATCCAGAGATCGTTGGCGTAGGTAAATACGATTTGGGTTTGGGAAACGTCGGGGAAACGAAATAAACCGGCGTCAATTTGAGCGAAGGAACTCGCGCAGGCAAGCTGCGAAATGCAGGCAATAATCAATTTATTCATGAGCTATAGATTTAAGAACTGGAAAATCGGGATAGGGGGTTACTGTCAGTATTAAATAAGGATCGGAAAATTTGGGATGCTAACCTACTATATTTTTTGAAATTAGGTTCCGGGTATTTGATTTTGTCTTTCCGGGCTGTAAAAATCAGTCACCTGCGAGAAGCTCCGTTCGTTGAAGATTTGGTTCACGCCAATTG
>DASUMO010000250.1:0-7093 GCA_036277695.1 Chitinophagaceae bacterium | reverse complement strand
CAGCACCCAGCTTGATAAATTGGTGCAGGTTTTTGGCATCCGGGAACTGGACAATTGAAAAGTCGTTAATGAACTCCCTCCAGCGGTCGCGGAAATAAACTGTATCCTGTGGAGTGATCGTATAATTGTAATTATCCTGGTAGTAGGCAGAGTCGGGATAATAGGCATAACCGGTCCGGCTTGTATAGGGTGCGTCTTCAAAAACGTATTTATAATTGCTGTAGGTAACAGTATGTTCAAACCGGAGGCGGGGATAAAATAAAGGTATTACGGTCGAATCTGTAACAAGAGAATCTTTTTTTCCCAGGTCATACTGCTGCCGCATCAAAAGGGTAAATTCACTATGCTTGTTTCCCGTGCCGATTTTTGTTGTAAAAAAATCGGTGCCATAAGGGCTGTCTCCCCCAATCTTGGTATATATATTAAAACGATCCTTATAGATCGGGTCATCCAGGAAATTGGCTGTGTCCTGGATGCCCCCGTTTTCAGAAACCTGCAATTTATTCCCCAGGAATACAAAATAGTTGTTGTAGCGTTTATTGGGTGACTGGTACCAGGAACTGATCGTATAATTATTATGATTGGTTTTTTGATTTTTAAAAAAACCCGGAGAATTGATAAGCCGGTATTGAAATAAAAAATTCCAGGTGGGCCGGATATTCTGCGTATGCATCACTTCGATCAGCTGTTCTGATCTTGAACCCAGGAGGTAATTCAATTCCGAATAGGGACGGGTGGTAGTAAAGAACCGGACTCTTTCCAATTTCCATTTGTATACATCCAGGCTATGAAAGCCGGGATCCCAGCCTGTTGTAAAACGGGGTGAAAGAAGTATAGAACGGGCCGCCAGCCCGGTATTTCCTAAATGTATATAGGTTGCGGGGATGGGATAACGACGGGTAAAATCGGTAACAGAAGAATCAAGAGTATAATTCCTGGTAGAATCGAGGTAACGGAAACGGATCGTGATTGAATCAGCAAAGCGGTCACGGCGCCGGAGCGTGTCATTTCCACCCGTGCCACTGATCTGCCTGCCTCTTGATCCTATTCCCCTTACCCTTTCACCAATGCCACGGATCACGGGTTCCTGTGCCTCTGCAGCGATGGAAATAACGAAACCCAAGATCAGCAACCCGTATGTAAATTTTTTTCCCAGTATGGCTTTTTAATTAAGGAGGCAAATTAACGTGCAAAAATACAACTGCGGCTTTCAATTTGTTAAATAGCCGCAATCAGTTCCCTGAATATAATAGCCAGTTTGGGCTCGGCTTCCCCGGCAGCCTGCAATACTTCCTCATGCGTGGTGATCATATTATCTTCCCTTAAACCAATATCGGTAACGATACTGATAGCAAATACCTGCATACCCATATGATTGGCTGCGATCGCTTCCTGCACCGTGCTCATACCTACCACATCAGCGCCGATGGCGCGTATCATTTTATATTCAGCCCGGGTTTCAAATGTAGGACCCGTAACGGAAACATAGACTCCTTCTTTTACATCTATCTGATGATTAGCGCAAATTTCCTTTGCTTTTTGTATCAGGTGTTTTTTATAGGGTTCACTCATATCAGGAAAACGCGGCCCCCACTGATCCAGGTTTTTCCCGATTAGGGGATTGGGAGTAAAAAGACTGATATGATCATTGATGATCATCAGGTCACCGACCTTGTGCTCAGGATTCACCGTGCCGGCAGCATTCGACAAAAGCAAGGTCTCCACCCCCATGCCTTTCATAACCCTGACCGGGTATACGACTTCTGTCGCGGAATAACCTTCATAATAATGGAAACGGCCGGACATAGCCATGATCCTTTTTCCGGCCAGCCTGCCAAAAATTAATTTACCCTGGTGACCCTTTACGGTTGAAACAGGAAAATGGGGAATATCTTCATACAGCACTTCTTCTTCTGCCTGGATCTCTGAAGCAAAATCTCCCAAACCACTACCCAAAACCACTCCGGCCCGGGGTAGATGCCTGTACTTTTTTTTCAGGAAACGCAGCGTCTCTTTTAAATCTTTGACCAGTCTTTTATCGCTCATAAAAACTAATAGTTGGCAAACCTAACAAAAAAATGATGGGTAAAGCATCGAATAAAAGTAAACTGGCTGCCAGACTTAATAATTGTAGCGGTAGAAATCACAATACTCTTCGTCACAGATCAGTCTTTTGAGAACCGGATCCTTTAACAACTCCTCGAAATTCATCCGGCGGAATCCGCCCTTACCCGACTTCACTTTTATCTTACGATAGATCAACCGAACACCGTGACTATAATCAACCCACCAATTGATATGACCCGTATACAAAGGTTGAATGGGTTTGCCATCCGGCTTATGCCAGCCATAAATTGCCTCGCGGTTGGGGCGATGATCCCGACTGATCCTTTCACTGATCACCAGGTCTTTTTTGATACCGGCGATCAAACCTTTTTTCCCTTTTCGCTGCCCTTCAATAATCAGGTGATGCTGCCACATGGTAGGGGTACTGTCGCGATAGGCAAACATCGGAACGGGCTCTAATTTCACAATGGCTGCCTTATAAATGTCATCCACGATTTTTTTAGTGGGGAGAAAACAACCTAGTGTATCAGCAATAAATTGGGCGGCCATGGGTGTCAGGGGTATCCTGGCCCAATCCGATTCAGTACCAATAGATAAATAATCGGGAGAAACATAGATAATTGCCTGGATTTTCTTTGGAGAGATTGTATCCCGGATGGAAATCCTGATGCCGGTGAATTTTCCAAAAAAGGCCGGGATATTGCCCGCCAGGATTTCTTTGATAGCAAAGGAATCCCTTTGTCTCCAGGACATAGCCGCCGCTTTTGAATAGAATTCTTTCCCACCCATCCTGGAACCACGGGCGGGCAACGAAAGTACATGCTGCCGGGCGCAGGCACCAAATAATAAAGACAACAACAGGCAGACCGTCATGACTCGCATATTGCAATCTCGTAACTTTTACTATTCTTCCCTTTAAAATCTACGATTAGCAAAATAAAACTTTGCATGCGGGCAGGCTTGTTCATATTGTATTAAATAATACCGAATCAAGTATCTTCGCCGGAAATTTTTACCATGAATCTCCACGAGTACCAGGCCAAGGAATTACTGAAAAAATACAATGTGCCGGTGCAGGAAGGATTTGCCTGCAGCACAGTACATGAGGCTGAAGAGGCTTACCGCCAGATCAAGACCCAGTACGGAAGCAATTTCGCCGTAGTAAAGGCGCAGATCCATGCAGGAGGCCGGGGTAAGGGGACTATCAAGGAAACGGGTATCAATGGAGTGAAAGTGGGTAAATCCGCCGATGATGTGGTGGATATCGCAACCAAGATATTGGGGGACACCCTGGTTACTATTCAAACGGGGCCGGCCGGTAAGGTGGTCAACAAAGTGCTGGTGGCACAGGACATGTATTATGATGGTGTAAGCCCCCGCAAGGAGTTCTATCTTTCGATTTTACTGGACCGCAGCAAAGGTCAGAATGTAATCATGTATAGTACGGAAGGTGGTATGAATATCGAAGATGTGGCGCATGATACCCCGGAAAAAATTTTCAGGGAATGGGTGCACCCGGCTGGCGGTTTACAGCCATTCCAGGCAAGAAAAATCGCTTTTAACCTAGGGCTTACCGGGGAAGCCTTTAAGAACTGTGTCAGGTTTGTAACTAATCTTTACAATGCTTATGTGGGCCTCGATTGTTCGATGCTCGAGATCAACCCGCTGTTCAAAGCAGCCGATGATAAAATAATCGCGGTTGACTGTAAAATGAACCTGGATGATAATGCGTTGGTCCGGCATGCTGACCTGGCATCCCTTCGGGATGTAAGTGAAGAAGACCCCACGGAAGTGGAAGCCGGTAAATACAATCTCAATTTTGTAAAACTGGATGGAAATGTGGGTTGCATGGTGAACGGGGCGGGCCTGGCTATGGCGACCATGGATATGATCAAATTGAGCGGTGGCGAACCTGCGAACTTCCTCGACGTGGGAGGTACCGCCAATGCACAAACCGTGGAAGCCGGTTTCAAAATCATCCTTAAAGATCCGGCTGTAAAAGCCATCCTCATTAACATCTTTGGCGGTATCGTTCGTTGCGACCGCGTGGCCCAGGGTGTGATCGATGCTTATAAAAACCTGGGAAATATTAAAATCCCGATCATTGTCCGCCTGCAGGGAACCAACGCGGAAGAAGCCAAGAAGCTGATTGATGAAAGTGGATTGAAGGTAGAGTCGGCCATCCTCTTAAGCGAGGCGGCTGAACTGGTGAAGAAAGCAGTTGCTTAGTTTTTTTTTAATGGAAGCAGTTATTCGTTCTATAGAATCAGGAGATGATCCCATTATAGCCCGGATCATTCGTGATACCCTGGCTGAATTTGGCGCCAACCATCCAGGCACCGTTTATTATGATCCTACTACTGATCATTTATCCGAACTTTTTAAAGCTCCTCGTTCCGTATACAATATAGCTTTATTGGATGGTGAGATAGTAGGCGGGGCCGGCATCTATCCTACCGATGGATTACCCGATGACACCTGTGAGCTTGTAAAAATGTACCTGCTACCTAAAGGCCGCGGGCTTGGGTTGGGAAAACAATTAATCGAACTCTGTATACACCAGGCCCGTGAGCGGGGCTTTAAACAAATTTACCTTGAAACAATGGATGAATTGAAAAAGGCATTAAGCGTATACGAGAAATTTGGCTTCCAATACTTGCAGGGACCCATGGGCAATAGCGGGCACTTTGGTTGTTCGCAGTGGATGATAAAGAGCCTTGAGCCCTGAGCTGCGAGCCCTGCCTGCCGGCAGGCAGGTGTGAGCTGCGATGCAAAAGTCAAAATGAAAAAATCAAAAAATTCACGGCTCAATATTATAGCACTACAGATATTCACCATTCACCACTTCAACAATTATTAAACAACCATTCAACCATTGTTCCACCACCGTTCAACTACAGTTCAGTTATCGTCTCAACTTCGTAAACCGGGCTGAACAAATACACCCTGCCCGTGGCTACTTCGATACATTTATATCGTTTCCGCAATTGCAGTTCCTTGCGAAAAATTCTCCCGTCATCCGTTCGGAATAAACTTTTAGCCGGCAATTCTTCAATCATGCGATGACCATTGCGGGTGGTATCATAATTGCGCAAAACCCTGAGCAGGTCATCTTCAGCGCAACTACTGGCAGCCGGGTTTTGCAAGGAACGGTATAATTCTTTTTCAATATCATCCGGAAAGGTCTTATTGATTAGGAATTGCTGAAGAAACCGGGCATAAATCGTTTTCCATTCCCGCCCATGTGATTGCACTTTATTCCCGAATTGCTCGAAGGTGACCAGGTGGGCCAGTTCGTGGAGCAGGGTAATCAGGAAGGAAAATTTATTGAGGTTACCATTTACACTGATCCGGTGATTAGCATGATGGGTGCGGTGACGGTAATCTCCCAGTATACTTTTTCTTTCCCGTGCCACAGTTAAATGAACATGGTAGCGACGTAAATAAGCCAGCACGGGTTCAAAGGTGTTGGGAGGGAGATAATCCTGTAATTGCGTGATGGGCGCTTCTTTCTTAGGCATTCTTTTTCTGCTTCATCAATTTCATCAGGGCACTGATCTCGATAAATGTATAAATAAAATATATACCGATAGACCCGAACAAAGCCTGCTTATTCACATTTTTTTTGGTGACCTGTATATAAATAAAAGCCGCCAGGGCCAGCACAAAAAACTTGATGATAAAGCTGCCATACATAGCCCTTACAAAAGCCTGGGGATTCGAGGAATAAATAGCTTTTTGCAGGAGGAAAAAAGAAACCAGTACGGTGAGAAAAACCAGCAGGTTACCGGCAATCAGCACGTCGCGGTCAACACCCCAGCTGAACAATAAATTTTTTGCCATAAGGAAAAAGGCATTGACAACGATAAACAGGATGATAAGCGGGCGAATGAATTTCAGGCTATGATTCATTGTTCTGTTTGTTAGCGGTAGCCCTCACCAGTTTGAAAAATATCCCGGTAAGGACGAGCAAAGGTAATACAAGGGAGAACAAGGGTAGTGTATGGAGCCACTCATCGGCCTTTATTCCAATGAAAACTGCCAAAATTAACCCTGCCAGTATCCGTGTTCCGATACCGGCATACCAATAAAAATCCCGGCTGGACTTATTGGGCAATTGCCTGTGACTCACTCAAACTGGACATTTCCACCACGTTGTTGCCCATATGGCATTGCCCGTTGAAAACGGCCGTGGGTTCTACCTGGAGTTTACCTGCATAAAGATTGCCGGTCACTTCGCATTCGCCCCTTAACTGCAGTAATTCTTTGGCGCGGATATTCCCGGTTACCTTTCCCACAATATCGGCCTGGTTACCGGAAAGATCGCCTTCAACGACCCCGTTCGATCCGATCACGATTTTAGCAGAGCTGCTGATATTGCCGATTACGGTGCCATCAATGCGGAGATCGCTGTTACTGCTGATGTCACCTTTGAGGGTAGTGCCGGCGCCAATAAGGGTGGTACCATTCCCGTTTCCATTGGATTTTTCTGGCTGCATGTCGGTTTTGTTTTTGTTGTTAAACATAGGTATATCGATTAGTAAAGTTCTTAATCCCTGGAAATCTCGGGCCGGGGCAGTTTCAGCTGGGTAGTATCCAGGGTTATTGTTGTCTCCCCTGCCAGTCTTTTCTTTACATTTTCAATGTAGAGAGATTGCTGTGCTACCTGCTTTTCCAACTCATCCACCTTGTATTTCATCTGCCTGTATTCCCGCCCAACCTTCAGGTCATCATAGCCTGGAATATAATATTTCAGCGGTGTAAAAACGATCAGGGCAACTGTGAGTCCCACCAAAAGCACAAAAACTGTGCTCAACATTACATACACACTTAACCTTGATAACTTGAACGTTACCACCTCTTCATAGGTATCGTCGTTCATAACTACCAGCCTGTACCGGTTTCGCAACCGTTTCAGCGTGGTACCCGCTTCCAATTTGACCATAACCTTCTTTTAAAGAAAGCTAAGGTAAGGATTAACCCGGTTTTGCCGGAGTTTCAATACATTAACGCGAAAATAAAAACA
>DASUMO010000249.1:0-6584 GCA_036277695.1 Chitinophagaceae bacterium | reverse complement strand
TACCCAGGTGAGCATCACCAAAAAGAACAGGAAGAAAATACTAAGTGATACAAGACCAAATATGTCTATACCGCTGACTTTTTCCACGTAATGAATAAATTTCATAAACCTGATATTTATTTGTTTTCAGCCAGGGCTGGTTTTGGTTCTGATTTAATATCACGGCCGATCCGTTGCAGGTAAGCGATCAACGCGATGATCTCTGCATTGGAAGGGGATTCAATCTTATCTTTTTTAAGATTGGCCGCTATGGAATCCGCCTGCCGCATCAGGTCGCGGTTCGCCAGTTGGTCATAACCTTCAGGGTAAGGCACACCCAGTGTACGCATGGCCCTGATCTTGGCAGCTGTGGAGCCTGTATCCAGCGGGTTGTCCAACAGCCAGGTATAGGCCGGCATCAAAGATCCCGGTGACATGGAACGCGGATCGTACATATGATTGTAATGCCAGCTATCGGGATACTTGCCCCCTTCTCTCGCGAGATCGGGCCCTGTTCTTTTACTTCCCCATTGGAATGGATGGTCATAGACGAACTCACCAGCTTTGGAATATTCGCCGTAACGGGCCACCTCATCCCGGAAGGGACGGATCATCTGGGAGTGACAGGTATAACAACCCTCCCTTACATAAATATCCCTTCCCTGCAATTCCAGGGGTGTATAAGGTTTTACACTGGCAATAGTGGGAATATTTGATTTTACCAGGAAAGTAGGAATCAATTGTACCAAACCACCGATAGCAACAACAATGAGACTCAGCACCAGCAGCGTCAGGGGTTTTCTTTCCAGTACGCGGTGCCAGTATTCTTTTTTATGACCCGCTTCTTTAACCAGCGGTGCGGCTTCGGCTGCTTCATTGGGTATAAAACTACCCTGGCGTATGGTTTTATACAGATTATAGACCATGAAAAATGCACCTATCAAATAAAGAAACCCACCAATACTTCTCAGGATATAAAAAGGTTTGATGCTGTTCACGGTTTCCATGAACTGGAATTTCAATTGACCTTCCGGGGTAAAGGCTTTCCACATCAGGCTTTGCTCAAATCCTGCCCAGTAAAGAGGAATGGCATAGATGATAATGCCAATGGTACCCAGCCAAAAATGGTTGGTCGCTAATTTTTTAGAATAGAGTGTAGTCCCCCACATCCTGGGGATCATGTAGTATAATAAGGAGAAAGCCAGGAAACCATTCCAGCCCAATCCGCCAATATGTACGTGTGCAATAGTCCAGTCACTGAAGTGGGAAATGGCGTTTACATTTTTCAGGCTCAGCATGGGGCCTTCAAAAGTGGCCATCCCGTAACAGGTGATGGCAACTACCATGAATTTCAAAACAGGATCTTCCCGCACTTTATCCCAGGCACCACGAAGTGTAAATAAACCATTCAGCATACCACCCCAGCTGGGTGCAATCAGCATGATGGAAAAAACAACACCCAGTGATTGGGCCCAGTCAGGCAAAGAAGTATATAATAAATGGTGTGGCCCGGCCCAGATATAAATAAAAATCAGTGCCCAGAAGTGAATAATGGAAAGCCGGTAGGAGTACACCGGGCGGTTCGCTGCCTTAGGTAAAAAATAGTACATCAAGCCAAGAACAGGGGTAGTAAGAAAGAAGGCCACGGCATTATGTCCATACCACCATTGCACCAATGCGTCCTGCACCCCGGCATACCAACTGTAACTTTTCATGAAGGATACGGGGATCTCAAAGGAGTTGACGATATGCAGCATGGCCACGGTAACCCAGGTGGCGATATAAAACCAGATGGCGACATACAAATGCCTTTCCCTTCTTTTGATAATGGTACCCAGCATATTGATACCGAAAAGAACCCAAACCAGTGTAATGGCAATATCAATTGGCCATTCCAGCTCCGCGTACTCTTTACCGGTGGTATAGCCCATTAAAAGGGTGATGGCGGCTGCGGCAATAATGGCCTGCCAGCCCCAGAAATGAATCCAGCTGAGTTTATCGCTATACAGCCGGGATTTACAAAGGCGCTGTAAAGAATAATAGATCCCCGCAAAAGAAGCATTGCCTACAAATGCAAAAATGATCGCATTGGTATGCAGGGGGCGTAAACGTCCGAACGTAGTAGGAGCAAAATTGAGACTGCTTTCAGGAAAATAGATCTGGATAGCGGCCCATAAACCGGCCAGCATCCCCACGATTCCAAAAATCACCGTCGCAAAACCGAATGCCTTAACGATTTTGTTGTCATAATAGAACTTTTCTACTTGCATAAGTCCGAATGTTTAGAAAGGATTTTATTGAGGTTTGGAAGAGGAAGCTGGTTTATCATCAAATAAGATGCGGGAGGATGGTGAATAATCATCCTCGAACTGCCCGGTCTTAACTCCCCATAAGAAAGCAACCAGGAAAAGTGCCGCCACCGCAATGCTCGCGATCAACAGAATAATAATGACACTCATATGGTTATAATTTTCTTACTGTAAAAATATCCGGAGCCCCGGCGGTTATTGATAACCAGTATCAAGGCTGGGGATGATTTTTATCACCGACCTCGACTGGATTTTTACCATGTCAGAGTTTCAAGCGGCGGGCCAGTAACGTGCTGCTTCCAAAAGTGATCAGTAAAATACTGAGTGAACTGCTGGGCATCAGGATGGCTGCCAGCAATGGCGAAAGCTGCCCCTGTACGGCGAAGAATAGTCCAATGACATTATAAACGATAGAAAGCACAAAACTCGCAATAACAATACGCCGGTTCGCGTGGCAAAGCCGGATAAACCTGGTCAGGAGTGAAAGTTGTTTAGCCTCAATAATGGCATCGCTGGCAGGGGTAAAGTTATTGGATTGCTCGGCCACTGCAATCCCTGTATCACTCTGTCTCAATGCGCCGGCATCATTCAATCCATCCCCGATCATCATCACCTTTTCACCTTTTTCCTGCAGGTGTTTAATATAATTCAGTTTGTTTTCCGGTTTTTGACGGAATAGCAGCGTGGCTTTATCGCCCAGGAATGCCCGAAGGTTTTCCTTCTCAGCATCATTGTCCCCGGACAAAACGGAAAGTCGGTAATGTTTTTGAAGTGATTGAAGCAAGGGTGGTATACTGTCCCGGTAATGATTACTGAACCGGTAAAAACCGAATAACTCATCATCAAAACTCAGGAAAACATTCGTGCCAAACTGGTGACCGGTTTTACCCGTTATAAATTCATAGGACCCCATCCGGATCTTTTTACCATTTACCCATCCCTCAATTCCCTGGCCGGTTTTTTCTTTAAAATTTTCAACCTCCTGTTTTTTGTATTCACCGATTGAATTCAACAAGGCCTTGCTGAGAGGGTGATTGGAGCAGGCTGCCAGGGCTGCCACCTGTTGTAAACGAGAAACCGAAAGCGGTTTTCCTTCATAAAGGATATCCTGTTGACGGGCAGAAGTAAGGGTGCCGGTCTTATCGAATACAATATGGGTGATCTTCGCAATATCCTCGATGGTTTGTGCATTACGCAGGTAGAAATGATTGCGTCCCAGGATACGGAGGATATTACCATTGGTAAACGTATTGGACAATAACAAAGCGCAGGGACAGGCTATGATGAATATGGCTGTAACCGCCGGCCAAATACGGGAGGGATCTTCCAACTGCCAGTAGATGCCCGTTGCCAGTGCTATTGTCAATACGATATAAGTAAAATAGCGGCTTAGCAGGTGCACAAACGAAACTGATTTCTCCTGTTTGTTTTTCTGGAATTCCTCCCGGTTCCAGAGCCGCGTGAGGTAGCTTTGTGTTACTTCTTTCACCACCAGCAGTTCAACATTCCCTTCTGTTTGCCGGCCTCCCGCATAAAGCAGTTCACCTACCTCCTTTAAAACAGGCAGGGATTCACCGGTTACGAAACTATAATCAATAAAGGCTTTACCTCTTGTCAGGATGCCATCGGCCGGAATCAATTCATCATGATGAATCAGGATTGTATCCCCGGGTTTAATATCGGGCAGAGTTTTGGGGATTTCCTTTCCGTCTTTTAATACAGTCACCGCAATAGGGAAATAAGAAGTATAATCCCTTTCGAATGATAACTGGCGGTAGGTCTTATCCTGCAGGATACGCCCGGCCAGCATAAAAAACACAATGCCCGACATGGAATCAAAATAGCCGCCCCCGGTTCCGCTGATCACTTCCCAGGCGCTCCGGACAAACGTGATAATAATAGCCAGTGCGATAGGCGCATCGATATTGAGAAATTTATGTTTCAGGCTTTTCCAGGATGATTGGTAAAAGGGCAGGGAAGAATAAAGTAATACGGGGATAGCCAGGGCAAAATTAATCCAGCGGAACAGGTTGCGCAGGGCGATTTCACTGGTATCGATCCCCAGGTATTCCGGGAAACTCATCAGCATGATATTGCCAAAACAAAATCCGGCTATACCCAGCTGGTATACCATGCTCTTATTGATCGCCGGTCTTTTCTCGTTGAGATCATTCAGGCTGATATAGGGCTCATAGCCGATCCGGGTAAGCGTCTCGGCTACTTCCCGAAGACTGGTTTCTGCTTTCAAAAAAACAATATCCGCCTCCTTTCGGGTGAAATTCACCTTACAGGATATAATACCTTCATTAATACGATGAATTTTTTCCAGCAGGTAGAGACAGGAACTGCAATGCATTTGGGGGAGATAAAAATTAACATGCACCTGTTCTTCATCGCGGTAATGGACTAACCTGGCTTCAATCTTTTCATCATCCAGGAAAGCAAACTTATCCAGGCGGCTCCCGCTTCGCTGGCTGATCCCGGGATTTTCATTCAGGTCATAATAGTCGCAAAGCCCGTGCTGGTTCAGGATGCCATAAACCATACGGCATCCTTCGCAACAAAAAAGCTTGTCGCCGGTGCGGATCTTATCACTACCGCAGGTTTCCCCACAGTGATAACAATTCAACCGGATATCTGTATTGAATAGTAGGCTCATGTACCGGGCCGCTAAACTAGCCGGACCGGTAAAAAAGGCTGCTGAGTAAATTCAGGATAAGAAATGATTTTCCTCAAAAAATAAGCATTTCAGTATTTTGCAGTATTGCATTACTAAAAAAACCGGGCATGTCACAACGAACAATCCTGATTATCGATGATCATCAGGAAATAAGGGAAAACACAGCGGAGATTCTATCACTGGGCGGTTACCGTACCGTTACCGCCGAAAACGGGAAAAGAGGGGTGGAAATGGCCCTGGCCGAAAAACCGGACCTGATTGTATGCGATATCATGATGCCGGAACTGGACGGGTATGGGGTACTTCATCTTTTACGCAAAAACCCTGAAACCGAAGATATTCCCCTGATTTTTTTGACCGCGAAAGCGGAGAGGACCGACTTGCGCAAAGGCATGGAAATGGGAGCTGATGATTATGTGACCAAGCCTTTTGAGGAAATTGAACTGATGAACGCTATTGAATCCCGGCTGAGAAAATATGATGTACTCCATAAAAAATATAATCCAACGGGGAAAGGTTTGAGTGACCTGGCGAATGACTTGCGGGCCAATGGACTGCTGCCGCTGGAACTGGATAATTATAATTCCGAGGTCTATACCAAGAAACAGGTGATCTATGCCGAAGGCAAACGTCCCCGTTACCTGTACTACGTAATGAAAGGAAAGGTAAAATGTTTTAAAACAAATGAAGACGGGAAAGAATATATTACCGACCTGTACAGTGATAAGGATTTCCTGGGCTATCCTTCCCTGATCGAGGAAAAAAATTATGAAGACACGGCTGTTGCGCTGGAGGATTCCGAGATCATACAGATTCCCCGGGAGGATTTCCAGCAAATGATGTCGGGTGATATCACGGTGGCGACCAAATTTATCCGTATCATGACACAAAATGTCAAGGAAAAGGAAGACCGCCTGGTTAACCTGGCTTATAGCTCCCTGCGGAAAAGAGTCGCCAAGGCCCTGGTGGATATTCACCAGAAATTCAATACAGGGGGCAATGCAAAGGCGATCGAAATATCAAGAGACGATATCGCCCATTATGTGGGAACAGCTACCGAGTCGCTGATCAGGACACTCAGTGACTTTAAAAGTGAAAAGCTGATTGAAATAAAAGATGGCAAGATCACCATCCCTGATCCTGGTAAGCTAAAAAATCTTTTATATTAATGATCTGCATCCCTGGCCAGGTCGAAATCTCCCGGCAGTTCAGGGTTCTTGATTTTTTTTCCTTCTGAAATTTCCCGCCCATGTTCATTTTGCTGGCGGAGGGACCAGTTATCCGTCATCGTGGTTTCCAGCCAAATATTACCGGACAAACGGAATACCTGGGCTTTTAAATCGAAACGGTCTTTAAATATTCTTTCAAGCTCCTTTACTTTCATTTCTGGACCTATATCAATTCCACCATCCACCGCAATTGTTTGGGCCAAACCGATTTTCTGATTAGCAGGCAACATTCCTGCCGCCGAAAACTCGGGTTGTCCTACCGGCCTTTTTTTAAAAAATTCAATTTTCAAAAAAGGGAACTCCGCATTAAAGTCTTTTTGCACTTCACTGATCAAGCGGGAGGGGGTAATATTAAGATACATGGTACTGATATTAATGGTAATGAAT
>DASUMO010000248.1:0-8360 GCA_036277695.1 Chitinophagaceae bacterium | reverse complement strand
CGGTAAAAATCCAGGTAGTCCTTATCTCCCAGGTCGGCAGGCGACCTGGTCCAGATGGGTTGGGTGTTATTGATAATATTATCAACCTCTACCGATTTGTATTTGGGTTTTCCCTCGGCATCTTCGCCATCGGGAACCGATTCTGTTTTTGTTCCAAACTGTACAGGTATGGGAAGGAATTTGGCATATTTATCCAGGATGGCGCTGATCCTATGCTCCTCCAGGAATTCTTCTGATTCGGCATTGAGATAAAGGATAACATCAGTACCTCTTTCGGTGCGGCTGCCATCTGTAATTTCAAAACTGGTGCTGCCATCGCAAACCCAGCAGGCGGGTTCCGCTCCTTCCTGGTATGAGAGGGTTTGGATTACCACTTTTTCAGCTACCATAAAAGCCGAATAAAATCCCAGTCCAAAGCGCCCGATGATCTCATTGGCATCATTGGCTTCCTTGAATTTTTCCAAAAATTCGGTAGCCCCTGAAAAGGCGACCTGGTTAATATATTTTTTGATCTCCTCTGCGGTCATTCCAATCCCGTTGTCGGAAACGGTGAGGGTTTTGGCGGCAGCATCCAGGGACACTTTTATTTTCAGGTCGCCCAGGTCCTGGTTGTAGTGACCCAGGGAAGACAGTCTTTTTATTTTTTGCGTGGCGTCAACCGCATTGCTTACCAGCTCCCGCAGGAAGATCTCGTGATCCGAATAAAGAAATTTCTTAATAATTGGGAAAATGTTCTCGGTATTAATGGAAATCGTACCCTTCTCCTGTACCATAATCTAATTTTTTGTGATGGCTGCAAGATAACAACTGCCGTTCCAATACAGGATGATTTGCCAGATTGACAGGAGGATAGTGAATGGTCAATGGTGAATAGGCTTATTGATAGAACCCGACAGGTTTGGGAAATGAATATAAGTGGAAAAGTGAATCGTAAATGGTTGGTTTTAGTTTAACACTCTCTAAAATGGTTTCGAATAACGCCTTGATTAATATAAGTCTACACTTAACTCTTCGCTTTTTTAGGGTTGTTTCAAACGCCATCCTCTAACGATTCACCATTCACGGTTCGTCAGACGAACCCACTCACCATTCACCATTCACCATTCACCATTGCCTTCCTAGCGATCCTCCTGTTTCAAAAATGGTTTCAACAGGTCGATCGGAACTGGGAAAATAGTAGTGGAATTATTCTCGGTCGCTATTTCGCGGAGTGTTTGCAGGTATCGTAAAGTAAGGGCGCTGGGTTGGTCGGCCAGGATCTTGGCTGCATCGGCAAGTCTTTGCGAAGCCTGGAACTCACCTTCGGCCGCAATCACTTTTGATCTCCTTTCTCTTTCAGCCTCAGCCTGTTTAGCCATAGCCCTTTGCATTTCCTGGGGAAGGTCAATCTGCTTGACTTCCACATTGGAAACCTTAACACCCCAGGGATCAGTTTGAGAATCGATGATCTTTTGAAGCTTTTGATTGATCTTTTCCCGCTGCGAAAGCAGGTCGTCCAGCTCGGACTGCCCCAGCACACTACGCAGCGTGGTCTGTGATATTTGGGAGGTAGCTGCTAAAAAATTTTCGACCTGCACGATGGCTTTCTGGGGTTCAATAACCCTGAAGTAGACCACCGCGTTTACCTTGATCGACACGTTGTCCTGGGTAATGATATCCTGGGGCGGCACATCCAACACGATGGTACGCAGGCTCACTTTTACCATTTTATCAATTACAGGAATCAATAGTATTAAACCTGGTCCTTTAATGCCCGTTCCGCCAATTAGCCGGCCCAGCCGGAAAATTACACCCCTTTCATATTCCCGGAGAATGCGAATAGAGCTTGAAAGGATAAGGATGGCAAAGAAAATAATGACAACGGTTGCGGTAGGAAACTGTTCCATATTGGAGGTATTGAGTTAAGTATTGACGGGCTCTACAAAAAGTTTCATGTTTCTCATTTCCTTTACCCGCACTTTTGCTCCCTGCTGAATAGTTCCGGACAGGGATTCGGCATTCCAGGTTTCACCTTGTATGCGCACCAATCCCAGGGGTGCCAGCTCATCCAGTGTTTCACCGATATCACCGACCAGCCCATCTAATCCTGTTACAGGCCTGGCACGTTGTGCTTTTAATCCAGCGCCAACGATAAACAGGAAGAAGAGGGCGGAGACAACAGTCGCTGAAATGATAACCGTCCGGGAAATGCGCACCATTTCCAACGAAGAACCGGACCGGATCAGCATCATCGAACCCATTAGCAGGGATATCACCCCGCCAATCGCCAGCAATCCATGACTCACTATTTTTATTTCGAGTAAAAAAAGAATAATCCCGAAAATCACCAATGCCAATCCCGCATAATTGATAGGCAGGGTATGCATGGAATAAAAAGCGAGGATCAGGCTGATTACACCAATCACTCCCGGGAAAATGGCTCCCGGATTGTATAACTCGAACATCAGTCCATACATGCCCAGCAGGAATAAAATATAGGCAATATTGGGATCACTAATAATATCCAGTAATTTTTCAATAAAACCCATTTCATGGGTTTCAATGCTTGCACCCTTTGTTTGCAGGGTCTTTACCCCCGTGATCACAACAGTTTTTCTTCCATGCAATTGATTGAGCAGGTCCTGGTCATTGGTTGCGATCAGGTCAATGGCCGAATCTTCCAGGGCTTCGGTTTCCGAATAAGAAAAGCTTTTGCGTACTGCATTCTCCGACCATTCGAGATTACGGTTTCTTTTACCTGCTATGGAACGGATAAAGGCCGCCGCATCATTGGTAGCTTTCTCATTCATGGTGCTGTCCATGCTTTGCTGTAGTGTAACAGGGTGGGCCGCACCGATATTGGTTCCGGGCGCCATCGCTGCTATATGGGCTGCCAGGGTTACAAATACTCCAGCAGAACCGGCATGAGCACCACCCGGTGAAACATAAACGACTACGGGAACCGGCGATTCCAGGATATCACTTACAATCATCCTGGTAGATTTCAAAAGCCCTCCCGGTGTATTCAGGTGGATCAGCAGGCATTCGGCATTTTCCCGCTGGGCTTTTTTAATACCGCCCCGTATAAATTCGGCGGAAGCAGGGTTGATGCTGCCATCTATAGTAATGGCAATAACTTTCTGCGCAAGGATAGTTGATGATTGCAGGAAGAATAAGAAGCAATATAGTAGCAGGCTTTTCATACCGGCTACTGTAATTTAAGAAAATTCGCCGAGCCGGGGATTGACCTTTCCGGAAAGCATGGGGGAAAGCGGTTCCCGGTTCATTTTTATTTTATAGACAGAACGAATTGGGGGACTTCTATTTTCTCTGCTGCTACAGGTAAATAACTGATTTTTTTGTCCTTACCGTTCTCATCTTTGATCACCACCTCCATGGGAACGCTGATATTATCATAGTAAACACTCCAGGTTTTGAGAGCCTGTCCATCGCGGATACCGGCTTTCCAGGCCTCGGTATTGGGTTTTACACCTGCGATGATTTTATTTTTGAGCGAGGCATCCATATCGAAGCCCGGGTCAAATTGTCCCAGTTGTTTCACTTCATATTGAATAGAATCACCCAGGCTGGCCCTGTCAACCGGTATGGTTTTCCCGAGTGCTATATAATCATGATGTTCACTGGTAAGATCCCTGCCGCTGAATTTTTTTAGGATTGCAACAAAAACTTTTTCTGTAATATCTTTTTTTGCATGCACCGTGTCTCGAAGCGCAAACATCAGCAGATCGAGTGAATATTTACCCGCGGATGCAGATTGCAGAAACTGGTCAAGGTAAAGTGCATAAGTAAACCCTTTTTTATAAGGTATTTGCTGGTAGGTCCGGCTGCCCCAGTAATTCTTGCCCAGGACCTCTTTATTATCATTCCGCGCGGGCGATAAATAATATTCCGCAATGGATTTATTTACGATCCCGAGCCATTGGTTAAAATTGATCAGACCGGCTTTGTATAAAAGTTTCCAGGTATAGTACTCGGTAAATCCTTCGCCCAGCCAGGCATTCTCTTCTTCCTGTCCTTTCAGCGTGATCAGGATCCCGTTCCAGCGATGAAAATATTCATGGGATAAAAGTCCATAGAGATAAGAATCCAGTTCAAACTCGGTGGTCATACCGGCCATAAAAGCCTGGTGCAGGGCCGAACCATTATAGGAGCCTTGCCCCTCAAATGGGCTCATGGTAATTAGATAATAGGATTCTGAATGATCATTCCAGAAATCACGCTGGCTGCCGATGACTTTCTCAATAGCCTGCAGCAGGGCTGTATCGCTGTATTTCCATTGCTGGCCGCGGATGGCCAGCCAAACCGGCTTGCTTTTAATAAATGCCTGGTGCAGGCGATAATCCCCTGCCATATAAATGGAATTCACAAAATCCTTCATCATCAACCGGCCGCTATACTGCCGGCTACCAGTATGCAGGCTGTTGGAAACGGTCCAGTCTGACGGCAGGGCTTTCCAGTCCAGCGAAACCTGTACCATTGAACTATCATTGATAGCAGGAAAGACTAAGAGGGAATAACCGGTTAAGTGGATATATTTTTTATTGATCACCGCCCGGTAATTTTCGGGGTAACGGAGTTCGTTTCCCTTCCAGTCCTGTTCTAATGCATAACGGATGGAAATAGCCTGGTTGGGTTTATGTTTGAGTATCCGGAGATGAGCTTGACTGCCGGTATCTATACTTACACCCGGGGTTTCTGCTTTCAGATCAACAACTGCCTTGTAAAGTTCCGTTTGACTGGCCCATCGATCGGGCAGATGAAGAGTTGTTTTACCTGAATTATTACCTGTGAATTTAACCTGGACCCGCAATCGGGTTTTGCTGCCTGTGCTGTCGATGCTAAACTGGTAATTAAGTTTGGGTTGAGCTATAGCAATGGTGGAAAGGAGAATCGCCGTGATCAGTATGCTGAATTTCATATAAGGTTCATTCTTTGGAAGCGCAAAATTAGAGATTCTTTCGGGCAGAAACCCATTGCTGGCAGCGGTTCAAAAGGGATTTAGCCCGATCATCAATTAGTAAAGCTGTTAGCTGCTAGCTTCGAGCTATGAGCTTTTTGCTTTGCTCCATTTTTGTCCGGTAAAAATGTAAACTACCGCGACCAAAGTAAGTTCTTTCATCAACGCCCGGATCAATTTTATTAACCAGCCTACCGGCAGGCAGACGCCATTTTTCCAAGGTTATTACCGCGTGCTTCAGCTCGCGGGCAAGCAGTTTATAAAATTGCCTGGCTTTAGCCAAAATTAAGTTTAGGCTAAAGTCTTGTTTGATTGCAGTACTCTGGGCCCCGGGCTGAAGCCCGGGATAACTGCCCTATTTCCGCGGTCTTGACCCCGAAGATTAACTGAAAAATAGACCGGGATTTCACTTTATTTTCTGGTCCACTAAATTCATCGATAAGAAATCGCTAAGAAAGACTCCCTCTTAACAGGTTTCCGGACAATACTGGCTTCAGGCTGTGTGCTTTAAACTTTGCTGCGAAACTTATTGGCTAACTTAGAGGACCCTAATATGGCAAAAACAGCAAACAGGCATTTAACGGAAACAACCAAAGGAACCGGCGTAGCCAAGGCCAAAATTTCCAAAGAAAACCTGCGCCAGGCGCTTATTCTTTTTACCTATTTAAAACCACACCGGGGAAAATTCATTGGAGGGCTGATCTTTATTGCGCTCTCCGCTTTCACTACCAGTTTATTTCCTTTTTTTCTGGGAAAAATGATCGATGCCGCCTCCCCCGGGGCTGTGATCCCGGGAATGAATGCGGCTACACAATTTGATTTGGGCTTGAAGAATGTTAACTGGAGTTTAAATACCATCCTGCTCCTGATCTTTTTCCAGCTCGCTTTGCAAACTATTTTTTCATTTATGCGGGTCTATCTGCTTACTTCCGCAGGGGAACGGTCACTGGCTGATATGCGAAGAGATGTGTACAGCAAACTACTGACCATGCCCATGAGTTTTTTTACAGAAAAACGAGTGGGAGAATTAAGCAACCGTATCTCTTCCGATCTCTCGCAGATACAGGATGCCATTTCCTTTACCCTCGCCGAATTTTTAAGAGGCATTTTCACCCTGGTAATTGGTTTGTTCTTTATTTTCTGGATCAGTGCCAAGCTGGCCCTGATCATGCTGGCCGTGGTGCCGATCATTGCTGTTTTAGCGGTAGTATTTGGAATGCGTATCCGGAAAATGGCCCGCAAGGCACAGGACCAGCTGGCTGATAGCGGAACAATTGTACAGGAAACCTTTCATGGAATTTCCATTGTAAAAGCTTTTACCAGTGAATTTCATGAGATCGGGCGTTATGCAAAAAGTATTGGAGCCGTTGTGGTAACAGCCATCAGCAATGCCCGTTACCGCGGCGCTTTCATATCCTTTATGATCTTTAGCGTATTTGGAACCCTGGCCGTGGTAATGTGGTTTGGCGCCGGGATGATCAAAACCGGGGAGCTCAGCATGGGTTCGCTGACCATGTTTGTGATCTTTTCCATGTTTGTGGGCGGAACTTTCGCGGGCTTTGCCGATATGTTTTCGCAGCTGCAGAAAACCCTGGGCGCAACTCAAAGCGTAAGGGAAATCCTGCGTGCCAATGGTGAGCCTGTGGAGATAAAAGAAATTATTGTAGAACCGCAGTATACCATAAAGGGCAATGTGCGATTTGAGCATGTAGCGTTCAGTTATCCCGGACGTAAGGATATACAGGTATTAAAAGATCTTACATTGACCGCCAGGGACGGAGAGCAGATCGCGATTGTAGGTCCCAGTGGTGCGGGAAAATCTACTATTGCTTCTTTGTTACTGCATTTTTATGAACCCGATCACGGCACGCTTTATTTTGATGAAAGACCAGCCGCTGAATTTCCCCTCTCACAACTGCGCCGGCAAATGGCCTTTGTGCCCCAGGAAGTGATCTTATTCGGAGGTACGATCCGCGAAAACATAGCTTATGGAAAACCAGATGCCAGCGAAGAGGAAATCGTGGCTGCCGCACAAAAGGCCAATGCGCATTTCTTCATTCAGAGCTTCCCGGAAAAATATGATACCATCGTAGGTGAAAGAGGCATCAAACTCAGTGGTGGCCAAAGACAACGGATCGCCATTGCCCGGGCCATTTTAAAAGACCCGGCTATATTAATATTAGATGAAGCCACTTCGTCGCTTGACAGCGAAAGTGAGCAACTGGTCCAGGAGGCCCTGGACAACCTGATGAAGGGCCGCACCTCTTTTGTGATTGCTCACCGGCTCTCCACCATCCGCAATGCTGATAAGATCGTACTGATTGACCGGGGAACGGTTGTCGAATCCGGCACTCATACCGAGCTTATGAAGCATGACGGACTTTACCGCAAGCTCAACGAAATGCAATTCGAATTTGGGGTAGTAACCCAATCCCCGGTTGTGGAGGGATTGGAACCGGAAGAATAGAAGCTAATAATTGGACTGTATTATAAAGAACAGTAAACCCACACCAGGAACACGATGTAAAGTTCCTAATTTGAATCATTGTGTTCTTAGTGTATACCTCATGTTCTTCGTGCTCCAACAGGGTGCTCCAAATAAATTTTAGCGGCAAACAAATAAATACGATACCTTTCCCTTACCACCTCCCCACCTATCTGCCCCGTTTAAACAAAGATGAGATCCATTCCGGATCCTGTTGCGAACCTTCATTTTTTAAAACAAAAACAGTTACAATGAGAAAGATTCTTTTAGTATTAACGGGAGCCGTGCTATTTGTCGGCTGCACCAGTGAAACAAAATCAGACACCGCAGCCAGCGATTCCACCGCCACCGTCAGCGACGCTGCACCGGCCCTAAACCTGCCTTATACGCCTACTTACTCCTCCTCCTTTAAAATGGGAAACCCGGAATATGCCACTACGATCGGACAGGGTAGCTGGAAAGATTGGGAAACCAATAACCTGGACAATATGAAAAACTGGCTTGCCGACACCGTCGTAGCCTATCATAGTGATAACTCTATGGTGAAGGGACTGGATAGCCTGATGGCCCGTTGGAAAAGGGGTCGTGCCGGTTATACATCGGTCCTTGACAGCATTAATGCGGTAATGCCTGTGTATAGCACGGATAAAAATGAAAATTGGGTGCTGGTATGGGCCAAGGAAATAAATACAAAAGCAGACGGCACAAAAGACACCATGTACTTAATGGAAACATGGCGGCTGAATAAGGATGGCAAGGCTGATTTGCTGCTTCAATATGATAGGGCTAAGAGGAAGAAATAAAGAATCGAAATAAAAAAAACCACCGCTGTCAATGGTGGTTTTTTTAAATGGGTGTTATAATCTTATGCGGTAAGCCGCGCTCAACTTAATAAACGGCCCATCGCCCCAGTTGCGG
>DASUMO010000247.1:0-2860 GCA_036277695.1 Chitinophagaceae bacterium | reverse complement strand
GAAGCAAAACACCTGGAATATGAGAAAATTATCAATCGCCACTTCACAAGGACATTACTTCTTCAGCCCCGAAGAAATCATTCGACTTGAAGCCAGCAGTAACTATACAAGAATTTATTTCACCAATAAAACCAAACTCATCAGTGCCAAAGTGCTGAAACAGTTTGTACCACTGCTGGAGCCATTTGGCTTTGTAAGAACCCATCGCGGGCACCTGGTGAACCGCCAGCATATTCTTTGTGTAACGCCCGAGGGAAATATCATCATGAAAGACGCCTCCGTTGCAGAAATATCACGCCGCATGAAAAGCGGGGTGATGAAAACATTAAAAAGCGCCGCCTAAACCACTTAACTACTGATATGAAAAAGCTCATCCTCTTCTTCTGCCTGCTCCTGCCTGTTATTATCGTTAACGCACAGGGTGTGGGCCTGGGTACCAATAACCCGGCTGCCAGCGCCATGCTGGATATTACAAGTAGCAACAAAGGATTGCTGCTGCCCCGTATGTCAACTGGGCAACGAACAGCCATCCCCTCCCCGGCCACCGGGTTAATAGTCTACGACACTGATTTCAATTCATTCTTTTACTATAACGGCAGCGACTGGACTAACCTGGCTGCAGGTGGTACTGGCAATGGCTGGGGCCTTACGGGTAATAGCGGCACTACACCTGCCAGCAATTTTTTAGGAACGATTGACAAAAAACCTCTTGCCTTCCGGGTCAATAACCGGCAATATGGCTTATTGGATACGGCCAGGAATATTTTCATCGGCGATTATGCTGGTGCTTCGATTACACCCACAGCTGAGGCTGGATATGGAAATATTGCGATCGGTTCGGCCGCGCTTAAAAACGGGGGGGCCATCTCAGGCATTGTTGCCATTGGTGACTCCGCTCTTTATAATAATGGACTGAACGTTTTCCCCGGCAACGCTATTTATAATACGGCGGTTGGTACTGCCGCTTTAAAGAATAATACGAGCGGGTTCGGGAATACCGGGGTTGGAAGCGAGGTGCTGAAGAACAATATCACAGGATCCATCAATTCAGGATTTGGCATGAATGCCCTGTGGTCAAATACGGAAGGTGAAGGAAATACGGCAATGGGAGTGGCTACACTCCTGTTTAATACAACAGGTGATAATAATACGGCAATCGGCGCGCATGCCTTAAATGCAAATATTTCCGGTTCGGGAAATACGGCCCTGGGCGCATCCAATTTATCGCAAAGTAAGGCTGAGAAAAATACCAGCGTTGGTTATTTGACAATGTTAAATAACCTGACCGGGAACGGAAACACCGCTGTTGGAAACCTTGCCTTGTTTAATAACCAAACAGGCCACTCTAATATAGCCGTGGGTATCGATGCCCTTCGAAACAGCAATGGCATTTCAAATCTTGTGGCGGTTGGGGATTCTGCCCTGTTTAATAATGGGGTCGGCGCCAGTAATGCTCAGGAAGGGACAGGCAATACAGCCATCGGTTCAAAAAGCCTGAAAACGAATACTACCGGGTATTACAATACTGCTGCTGGTTTCCAATCAATGTATTCAAACACAACTGGAGGAGGGAATTCCTCATTCGGATTCAGATCACTGCATTTAAATACCTCCGGCAACTTAAATACTTCGGTAGGTCATATTGCACTGTATGAAAATACTTCCGGACAATTTAATACTGCAACTGGCGCCCTCAGCCTTCAATATAACACAGCGGGAAACTCGAACACAGCGGCCGGCTATAGCGCCTTGAATAAAAATACGGACGGGGATGATAATACCGGGCTGGGCATGTTTGCCTTAGCAAACAATCTTACCGGAAACAACAATATTGCAGTGGGACGCAGCAGTCTCGGCAACAACTTAACAGGGTTTTCAAATGTCGCAATAGGAATACGTTCCCTGGTACTGAATACCAGCAACTCCAACCTGGTAGCCATCGGTGATTCAGCATTATTTAAAAACGGGACCAATGCCACGCAATCATTTCACGGAGGAACCAACACGGCCATAGGTTCAAAATCCATGTATGAAAATACCACAGGCTACCAGAATACGGCAACGGGATATAACAGTCTTAAGGCAAATAATACCGGGACCAGCAATTCGGCCTTTGGCGCCTATGCCCTGCTGGCCAACAACACAGGCTCCGACAACACGGCCGCCGGAAGAAGCGCCCTCTATGTAAATACGACCGGCAGCAATAATATTGCGCTGGGCACCACCGCTCTTTTCAATAACAATGGCAATAACAATACCGCGGTTGGGGTAAGCGCTTTGTCGGCAAATACCACGGGCACCAATAATACGGCCATTGGCTATGATGCTGATGTTTCTGCCGGGAATCTCACTAACGCTACCGCTATCGGGTATAATGCCACGGTTAATGCCAGCAACAAAATCCGCCTCGGTAATAGCAGCGTAACGGTTATTGAAGGACAGGTTAATTACACGACCAGTGACGGGCGGTTCAAGAAAAATATAAAAGACAATGTTCCCGGCCTGGAGCTGATCACCGCCTTAAGACCGCTTACCTACCAGTACAACAGCTATGAAATGGAAAAGTTCATGAACCAGCATAACCCCGGGCGCCAGGCTTCCTTAAAAGAAGCTGATTTCGCGGATGCCGAAAGCATGGTCCATATGGGATTTATTGCCCAGGATGTTGATCGGTTGGTGAAAGAAAAAGGATATAATCTCTCATTAGTTCATACACCTACCAGTGCCACCGATAATTACAGCATCGCCTATGGCGAACTGGTGGTACCCCTGGTAAAAGCCGTGCAGGAGCAGCAGCAGCAGATTGAAGAATTGAAAAAACAGATAGCTGAATTAAAAAAGCTGCTGGTCAAATAGGTTT
>DASUMO010000246.1:0-9576 GCA_036277695.1 Chitinophagaceae bacterium | reverse complement strand
CCGCCCAGGATTTTCAACTTTGGCGAAATGGCCGGGAAGTCGCGATGTTCACGACTGTTCAAACCGGTGTGTTGGGCGCTTTGGATTATCTTGAATTTTGGGGGGAGATGAATGATGGAAAACCCGATAATGTTCTTTACCGGGATTCTTTATACCAGCTTACGAACAAATGGAGCCTTCAAACAGATACAGCCGCATTATTCCTGACAGTAAACCCCGGTGCCGCCAACCTGCGTTATATCCCCGCCAATAATGATGTAGCAGGAAACGTACTACCCGCGGAACCTTTTTTCATGTATACTTCGGGTAAATACTGGAAGGATCGTTTGGGGCAGGGTTGGGCACAGGTTGTTGGAGAAAATGTTTATTCCTCAGCTTATGACCGGGGTGAGGGCTGGACATCGGTGGATATTACCAAAGGGGCCACCCTCACGTATGTAATGAATAACCTTCATGTTTATACGGGAGCCGGGGCGCCGCCCGAAGCGAACTTTACCATACATGCCAGTGGTTATAATGGAAATAACCCAAGAGTATTCAGGGTAAAAATTAATGGTGATTCCATCCTTGGAATGTCAATGGATTATTTTGAAATACTAAGGGCGCAAAAGCAAATACCCTTGTCTTTGATAAATTCCGGGTCAGCAACGATCGAAATTACCAACCAGAGTATTGTTCCGGGCTCCGACAGGATGGTGGTAGCACAGGTGGAAATCAATTATCCGCGTCAATTCAATTTTGGAGGGACAAGAAGTTTCGAATTCAGCCTCCCTGCCAATATCAATGGAAATTACCTGGAGATCACCAATTTCAGTTATGGAAGTACTCCACCTGTTTTATATGACCTTACCAATCGGAAACGCTATGTTGCGAATGTTGCAACTCCGTCTATTATCAAAATAGCCCTCGAACCATCAGCTACGGACCGTCAGTTGATCCTGGTGAGTGAAGATGCCCTGGCTGTAACAAATGTAACCTCCCTGCAGCAACGCAATTTTGTAAACTATGGCCTGGCTGCCAACCAGGGTGACTACCTGATGATCACCCATCCTTACCTGCTGAATGGTTCTGGAGGAAGCCAGCCTGTAGAAGACTACAAAGCTTACCGTAGTTCCGCTGCAGGTGGCGGGTATAATGTAAAGCTATATATGATCGACGAACTGGTTGACCAGTTCGGTCTCGGTATCAAGATGCATCCGCTGGCCGTCAGGAATTTTATACGCTGGGCAAGGGCCAATTACAGTAACCCTTTAAAGCATATACTTTTAATCGGTAAAGGGATTCAATACATCCAGTACCGGTTGAATGAAAATAATCCTGATATCAATAAACTTGCTTTTGTTCCCACATTTGGACACCCCGCTTCTGATATACTCCTGGCTGCAGAGCCTGGACCCGACCAGATTCATAAAACACCCATCGGTCGCCTGGCCGTGATTAATGGGGACGAAATAACTGTTTACCTGAATAAACTAATCCAGTATGAACAGGCGCAGGCCTCGCAATCACCCCTGATACAGGATAAGGCATGGATGAAAAATGTGGTGCACGTAGTAGGAGCCAGTGATGAAGGACTTACCAGTGCATTGGTAGTGAGTATGGATGGCTTCCGCCGCATTATCACTGATACGATGTATGGCGGAAATGTTACGACATTCAGTAAAACAACTGCGGAGAATGTGCAGCTGGCCAGCAGCCTGAAATTGCAGAACCTATTCCAGGAAGGAGTGGGGCTGGTTACTTATTTTGGTCACTCTTCAGCCACTACACTTGAATTCAACCTGGACAACCCGCAGAATTACAATAACCCGGGTAAATACCCTGTGTTTGTCCTGCTCGGTTGTAATGCAGGCAGTTTCTATAATTTCAATCCTCTGCGACTGCAAACAAAAGAAACGATTTCAGAAAAATTTGTGTTTGCCCAGGAAAGAGGCAGCATCGCTACCATTGCCAGTACCCACCTGGGCGTTGTGCATTACCTGGATATTTATAATACCAAAAACTATATCGCCCTTGGCAATACCAAGTATGGCCAGACTATAGGTGAAGTCATGATTGAAGCGGTCCGGCAGGTATTTAACCAACAATCACAGAATGATTATTATGCCAGGTTTCATACGGAGCAATCCACTTTGCATGGCGATCCGGCTCTTCGTATCAACTCCACACCCAAACCTGATTATGTGATCGAGGACCAGTTGGTGAAAATCAATCCCGCCTTTATCTCAGTAGCGGACCTCAATTTTAAAGTAGATGCCAAGTTCATGAATATCGGGAAAGCGATTAATAAAGATATTGTAGTTGAAGTGAAAAGAACCTATCCCAATAATACCACCCAGATCATCCGTCGTGATACGATTCCCGGCATCCGGTATATCGATTCCATGCGTTATACAATAGGTATTTCACCTACCACCGATAAGGGATTGAATAAGATTACTATTACTATAGATGCTGACAATGCGGTGGATGAACTCTATGAAACCAATAACAGCATTACCAAGGAGTTTTTCATTTTCGAGGATGAGGCAAGACCTGTTTATCCATATAATTACGCTATTGTCAACACACAGAATATCAAATTCCAGGTATCTACTGCCAATCCTTTCAGCCCGCTGAGGCAGTATACCATGGAAATCGATACAACTGAATTGTTCAATTCACCCGCCAAGGTCGTGCGTACCACCAGTTCGCCAGGTGGTGTGATTACGTTTGATCCCGGGTTAACCTTTACTGACAGTACGGTGTATTTCTGGCGGGTTTCACCGGTTCCTGCATCCGGAGCACCCGTTTGGAATACTGCTTCATTTATCTATTTACCCAATAGTGATGTAGGATTCAACCAGTCTCATTTCCACCAACACACCAAATCGGAGTTGAACAGGATGTATCTCGACAGTGCTACCCGTACCTGGCAGTATACTCCTGTTACAAATAACCTGTTCCTTCGAATGGGAACCTGGGTTACCAGCGGATGCGCAGCCGGTGCCTGTATTTCTGTTTCAGTAAACGGGGATATGATCATCCAGTCGGTGAACTGGTTTTCTTCCCTGGTATTTAATGTATTCCACCCGGCCTCCTTTGTGCCATGGGAAAACCAGGTGATAAGGGCAAAAACTTATACCGGTGCTGAACCGGCAGATCCTTATACGCTGGGAGAGGGACGATTTGGAAGCACATCACCAGAAAACATCACCTACCTTAAATACAATTTCGAATTCCGCTACACCGATACGGCTAGCCGCCGCAAGATGATGGACTTTATGCGCGACAGTATACCGGATGGTTATTATGTAAGTGTAAGGAATTTTACACTTAACCCGGCTGCTTATCCCAATTTCCCGGTCGCCTGGGCTGCTGATTGGGCCAATGACCAGTCTTTGCATGGACCCAATCAATCGCTCTATCATTACTTAAAAAATGCCGGCTTTGGAGGAATTGATTCATTTTACAGGGCCCGCCCCTGGGGATTGGTTTACCGTAAAAATGATCCTTCATTCACAGCACAATGGGTGGTGGGCGACGGAGTCTACGATAATCCTGTGTTATCGGTGGATTGCATTTCACCCGATACGCTGGGTTATATTTACTCCCCGCAATTTGGCCGGGCCAAGCAATGGAAAGAATTAAAATGGAGAGGTTCGGAAGCCCCTGATATTACTCCGGGTGATATGCCGACCGTAGATATTGTTGGAATTCGAAACAATGGCACCGAATCGGTATTATATACCATGATTGATGCAAGCCAGCAGGATTTTAATATCTCCGGCATCGATGCGGTTGAATTTCCATACGTAAAGCTGCGCATGCGCAATATCGATTCAATTCATTATACGCCCTATCAAATGCGGTATTGGCGCCTGACCTATGAGCCTTCCCCCGAAGGTGCAGTGGCACCGAATCTTTTCTTTATGAGCAAGGATACGGTAGAAATAGGAGAGCCCTTTGACTTTGGCATCGCATTCAAAAATGTGAGTCCCTGGGCATTCGACAGTGTAAAAGTAAAACTGGTTATTACTGACCGGAATAATGTGGCCACTATTATTCCTGTTCCGCGCAGAAGACCACTGGCTGCTGACCCGGATACGATACAGATCAGGACCCGGGTGGAAACGCACCAGTTCCCCGGCATTAATACCATGTATGTGGAAGTGAACCCGGATAACGATCAACCTGAACAATTCCACTTCAATAACTTCGCATTCCGGGATCTCTATGTGAAACCCGATAGCCTGAACCCGCTGCTGGATGTAACCTTCGATGGGGTGCATATTTTGAACAGGGATATCGTTTCTTCCAAACCGGATATTGTGGTGAAACTGAAAGATGAGGCCAAGTGGATGATACTCGATGATACCAGTTTATTGAAGATACAGGTCAGGTATCCTGATGGCAGCATCCACCGTTATTTCTTTAATAACGATACGCTCCAGTTTTTACCGGCTGGCCAGGCACCTAACCCCGATAATACGGCTACGATCAATTTCAAACCACATTTCCTTGCCGATGGCGAATACGAGTTGATTGTATCCGGTAAAGATCGCAGTGAGAATACAGCGGGAAATATTGAATACCGGGTGGCCTTCCAGGTCATCAATAAGCCGATGATCTCGAACATGCTTAACTACCCCAACCCCTTCACCACTTCTACAGCTTTCGTATTTACGATAACCGGTAGTGAAGTGCCGCAGAATATCCGGATCCAGATCATGACAATTACCGGTAAAATTGTAAGGGATATTACCAAGGATGAATTAGGTCCCCTGCGGATTGGACGAAATATCACCGATTTCAAATGGGATGGTACCGACCAGTATGGACAGAAACTGGCCAATGGAATTTATCTCTACAGGGTGATCACGAACCTGAATGGTAAATCACTTGACAAGTATAAAGCTGAAGGTGATAATACAGATAAATATTTCAATAAGGGCTATGGTAAAATGTACCTGATGCGTTAATTCGCCAATCACTTCCTTAAACATATAGAAACTGCCTTAACGGGCAGTTTCTTTTTTTATGGGAATTGAACCGGGTTGCATATGATCCCTTATAAAATTTCCGACTGCCTGGGATAATAAGACAGAACCCGGCACATTGAGGTGCCCGTTATCAACAAAATACCCGGGACTGAATAGCTCCATGGTATCAGCCCGCATCATGGTGATATTTTTTGATTTAGCCAGGTTGATAAAGAAGGATTCAAACTTTAAAAACCTGCCAGTAAGTTCGGCACTGCGGTCCCGGACTGGAGGGAACAAGAAAATAATTTGGCAATTATTTGCCTGCAATAATTCGACGGTTTGCGTTAATACAAGCGCCGCGGTATCATTAATAGTCTTGGCTGTTGGAAGAGCCCGGAAAGGCGTTTTATTAATGATGGGGCCGGTCGAGGGCTCAACCGGTCCCGGAAATATGTTTATGAAACCTTTATAGGGATTATGCCCGGTAACCGGTAAATGAGGTTGGGGCCGGAATAAAGAAGCGCGGTTATATTCGTCGAAGAAACTATACTTTAAGAAGGGGAAGACCCGGATCAATGCTGTTGGGAAGCCATGTCTTTTCATAGAATCATACACACTGTCATGCTCCAGGTAAAACAAATAGGCAAATCTTTCTTTCAGGATATTGTATTTTACCAGCATGGAATTATCCAGGCCCACCAACACGATGTGCGGAGCCTGGTGATGTTGCAGATACAATGTGGTGAGTAATTTCATTTCCTGCTCATCGGAACCATCCAGGGCCAGGTTATAGGAATTCAACCCGGTTATAGAATCAATATAATAAGGATTCAGGCCGGTATATACCCGGGAATTCCCCAATAATAAAATGTCATAAGACGGTTCAGGAGATAAGGCTGTTGCTGCTTTATCAAATACCAGCCATTTCCATTTTTTCTTATACCTGGAATCAAAATAATAACCCAGTAACCAGGCAAGGCCCAGGCTCAGCAGTATAACAATCAACAGTCTTTTTATATACATTGTCACTATTGTCCGTCTAAAGTAGGATAAAAATGAGGTAAAAAATGGTGGTTCTGAACAACCACCCGGTTTAGTTAAGTTTGAGTTACCACACCTAAACTTTACGAATGAAGGATAAAGAAAAAAGTTTTGTCGGACATCCGGTATCAAGGCGAATTCTAACTGGAAGCTGGAGGATATGAAAAAGATGATGCATGACCATTTGACCTTAACAACAGAAGAAGCCGTAGCGAGGTTAAAATAAGATTATGCGGTTGATGTAAAAGCCTATGATAAAGTTCATGATGAAATACTATTGATGGTAGAGATGCTGACCGATGGTATTATAAAACAGTTCCCGTTTTGCACGCAAAGGAAATCCAGACAAGGTTAGAAGAGGATGGTGGTAATCTTTTATCTTGCCTGGATTTTACAATTCTCATCTGAAAGTATAATGGTTCCGTTAGTCTCTCAGAAATCAATTGATAAAGTAACGGAAGATTCGTCAATATTACTTATTAGCGGTAAATGGTATAATGCCTGGTGCATAGAATCCCAAAAAATTACAAACCATCAAAACCCTTTCCTGTAACAGGTTTCGTAATTTTCACAACAGCTTTAATCTATTATTTTTCAGAATTATCCCCGGCTGAATATTTGACAATTGTCAAATATTTTTTCAGTTGATCGCCTGCATGATGGAGAATACCTTTAAATATTTCCGGCATCTTTCAACAGGTGTAGTTCTGATCAGGCGTTCATTGATCACTTCTTCAACGAAAGTCTTTTTCTAACCCTGCTTAACGTTTCAAGAGTAATACCCAAAAAGGATGCAATATATGTTAACGGAATCCGGTTGGCCAGGTGGCCATACCTTGTTATAAAGAGCTGGTACTTATTTTCAGCATTGGTAAGTCTTACAATAAACGCACGCCCTTCTGCGTCCTTGTAATACTTTTGCAAAAGTTTCCTGGCAACAATATTGAATTCGGGAAACTGAGTATATAGATTTTGGAAATCGGCGTATGTTAATGCAAGCAATTCACAATTTTCAATGGCCTGCATGTTTTCCAGGGCGGGTTCCCTTGCATCGAGAGCCGAAATAGAACTTACTACTTCATTTTCGGCCGTAATCCATGTTGTAATATCTTTTGTTCCTTCTTTAATGAATCCACGTACGGCGCCCTTTTTTATAAAATAAATATGTTCGCATATCTCGCCCGCTTTCAGCAATAATTTCCCTTTACGGAATGAACAGGAATAGCTGTACTTTCTAAAATAATCCTTAATACCCTCACTTAAGGGATGGAAATAGTCCAATGCGGTAATCACTTGTGAAATATCAGGGGGGGTGTTTTTCTTTTGATCCTGTTTATGTAAACCGGTTCTGGCCATTCCCAGCATTTTATTGGATACAAACGTATTAAATCCGGGTATTAGATTCTGGTAGTATTAAAAATAATAAAGAAAATTAATAATATACTCATAATGCTTCCTTTGCTTTTGTAACATAAAAAAACGGGGGTACTACCTCCAAAATTGAAACAATGATTTTTTCGCCTGTAATCTTTGATAGCAAATAGTTACAGCATTTTTAAACCCGATTTTTGTCGGACAATAAGGGTACATTATCTAAAATTGAAAATAGATAAAACTGGTCCGGTGAAAAACCCCGAAGAAAATGATCAGCAACAGGGCGGATACAAAAACGCTGATATCTGTAATTTTTTTCCGGTTCAAATTAGTCAGTATAGGATTGGTATTTTTTTCAATTAAAAACATATAGAGCAGGCTGGTTGTTATAAATAATAAAGACAACCTTCCGTACTGGATCGAAGGAGTTTTTACGGATGTAAGGGTTTCAAAATTCACGCCGGTTAAATCGGTTGAGCGTTCGATCATTACCAATGCATCATTCATGCTGGTAGCCCGGAAAAAGATCCAGGCAAAACCTACACATAAGCCTGTCAATAGCCAGCCGATTACCACGGGTACCCGGAAGCGCTCCCTTATTTTCGAAAGACCATCATAAATCAATACATATATACCGTGCAGGAATCCCCAGCCGACAAAAGTCCAGCCGGCGCCATGCCAGAATCCACTTATAATAAATGTAAAAAGCAGGTTGAGATTTTTCCTCAACAAACCTTTCCTGTTGCCACCCAGGGGTATGTAAACATAATCCCGGAACCAGGAGGAAAGGGAAATATGCCAGCGTCGCCAGAAATCGCGGATAGAGATGGCCTGGTAGGGGCGGTTGAAATTAATAACAAGATCAAAGCCCATGCAACGGGCAGAGCCGGTGGCAATATCCGAGTAACCGGAAAAATCCGCGTAGATCTGTATCGAAAAAAAGAATACGGCCAGCCATATATTTCCTCCATTCATGGCAGAAGGATTGGCAAATACTGCATCCACATATTCTCCCACACGATCGGCAATGACCGTTTTTTTAAAAAAGCCCCAGGCCATCAGCCGTAAGCCTTCATAAAGGTTCCGGGAAGAAAAAGGATGCCGCTTAAATAATTGTGGAATAAGGTGACCAGGCCTTTCTATAGGTCCGGCGACCAGTTGAGGATAGAACATTACATAGAGCGCATAATAACCCAAATGACGAACGGCTTTTTGCCTGCCGCGGTAGACTTCAATGGTATAACTAAGCGACTGGAATGTATGAAAGGAAAGCCCGATGGGTAATGCCCAGTAAAGAAGGATGAGTTGGGAGCCGGTGAGTTCGTTGATATTCGTTATAAAAAAATTGTAATACTTGAAAAGACCCAGCAGGCCCAGGTTGGCCAGTATGCTTAATACAAGCCATCTTTTCTTGGAAACACTATTTTCAATTAGTATGCCCGCGCTATAATCGATCAGGATCAGCAAAAAAAGAATCAGCAAATAGGAGGGTATAAACGCTGCATAAAAAATGCAGCTGGCCAGCAGTAGATGAATCCAGCGGTAAGTATGCGGTACCAGGAAATAGCTTACCGTAACAAGCGGGAAAAAAATAATAAACTCCAGTGAATTGAACAGCATAAAGACGATTCGCTAAAAAAAATTACCGGTAAGGCAATCATCCAGGATTCATAAAAATAAGTGTATTTATAGTTAACGCTTTACTGAAATAACGGGGGAGGTTGGTTTTTCCTGCGGGCCCGTATGATCGCCAGCACCCCAATTGTTGTCAACATAAAAAGGTTGATGAGTAATCCAAACCTGAGGTCAGCAGCCTTGTAACGAAATACAAACCTGTGTTCTCCCCCGGGGATTTGAAAACTCATAAAACTGGTATTGGCAATGCGAATGGGTTGCGGATTTCCGTCAACAGCCAGTTCCCAGCGGGGATAATGGTTTTGTAATAAGACAAAACCGGCATTTGCAGGCGTATTAATAATGCCTTCTATACGGTTGGGTTCAAATTTGGTTAACCGGATACTGGCAGCTGGCTGACCAGAAAAATCCTCCATGCCCTTTGCCGAATGAACAAATGCCCATTTCACAAATGGGTTTTTTAGCGCAGTATCCATTTGATTATTACTTGTTATAAAGTCGGCCCGGTACAAGAGGGGATAACCCATGATCACTTCCCTGAATAAAGTATCAAACCAGAATT
>DASUMO010000245.1:0-3011 GCA_036277695.1 Chitinophagaceae bacterium | reverse complement strand
AGCGAAAAGAAGTATCGCATTTAAAAATACCCGTGTGTAACCCAGGGTGTTCACATCGAGAAAAGGATAGGGATAAAATCCCTCCAGGGCGCCACGAATTAGTGCATACACAACATAAAAAAGCGGGAATATCAGCCATGATAAAACATGCACCCATTTCAACTGCCCCTTCGGTATAAACAGGAGCCAATAGATCACATAAAGGAGAGGAACCGCCACATGAAGCATTTCATCAGCCAGCAATTGCAGACCCCGGGGATCCCAGGTATATCTCAAAATGATATTATATACCAGTCCCACCATGAATATATATACAGTAATCGCGCTGATGACCGGGATTCTGCTAAAAAACCTTGCAGCGCCGGACAATGGCCATAGCGATACGATAGTGAGACTGGTTGCTACTAGCAAGTTACTCAGTATGGTAAAGAAAAGCAGGAAGCGACCTATGGCAGAAAGGGGCGTAAGCCCGTTTTCCGGGGTGCGGTCAATCAATATATATAATTGAATGGCCAGCGCAAACCAGGCCACGAACACAATGATCTGCCGGAAAATTAAGGAGGATTGCAGCTTGTTCATTTTCCTGTTAATATATCATAAGGTCAACGATAGTTCTTGAAATCTTCCCGGCTGAAAGTGCCGGGAGCAAGATGATCGCCTTCTTCAAAATCATAATTGACAAACCGGATATTTTTCAATTCGGTCAGGTTAAAGGTAACAGATGCAATATAGCCGCCGGCGCCGGCGCTGCCCATTTGCTGGGTTAAGTATTTGCTGTCTGGTATCGCTACATAAATAGTA
This sequence comes from Chitinophagaceae bacterium, assembly GCA_036277695.1. Lineage (GTDB taxonomy): Bacteria > Bacteroidota > Bacteroidia > Chitinophagales > Chitinophagaceae > CADEDV01. The sequence continues at coordinate 2,210 of DASUMO010000245.1, read as the reverse complement.
TCTCCTGATAATTTCCGGAATTCAAGCCTGATATTTTCCCAGGCCGCATTGATATCGTCGATCAGGGATTGCACCCCGATTTCTTCTGCAGGTAGCTGTCGCTGATGTTTCAAAACAAAATCTCCGGTCATCGTATCAAAATCAGAAATCCAAAGCAATTTATCCTGGGGACTCAAAAATGCTTCTTCAATGATCGTATCTTCTGTAACATCTTCTTTGGATGCCTCGTTGTTACAGGACAGGAAACCCAGGGCTATGACAAGGGAAAGGATTTTATTCATGGTTAAACTATCTTTTGTATCGGTGAGGAATAGAATATTCACTAACCAGCAATGGACACACCAATCCATTTTCCAATACCAAAGGTAACGGCTGCCGCGGCTAAACCGAATATTACCTGCCTGAATCCCGATAACCAAACATTTCGGTGCGTGAACAAGGTTATCGCCGCACCGATCAAAAATAGTCCCAGGGCACTTACTGCAACACTAATCAGGATGGCACGTATTCCACTGCTGAACATAAAGGGCAGTACGGGAATAACTGCACCTATGGCAAAAAGAAAAAACGAATAGAGGGCTGCTTCAATGGCAGATCCTTTTAATTCTTCAGCATTGATGCCCAGCTCTTCTTTTACCAGCATTTCATGCGCCCGGCCCTTATCTTTCATCAGGTCGGCCGCCATCTGATGTGCCTGTGATTCCGGGATATCCTTGGCCATAAAGATCAGTGCCAGTTCCTTTTGTTCACCTTCCGGATTGGATTCCACTTCTTCCATCTCCAATTGCATTTGGTTTTCGTATAACTCTTGCGAACTTTTTACAGAGATCCATTCGCCCAATGCCATGGAGAGGGCCCCGGCCAATAATCCCGCCAGTCCTGCGAGTAAAACTCCCTGCTCTCCCTGCGTAGCCCCGGCTACACCCATTACCAGGCTGAAATTAGATACCAGGCCATCGTTCCCACCCAGCACCGCGGCCCTGATGGCATTACCTCCCACGGAACGATGACGTTTTTCGAATCTTGTCAACTGGGCACCGGTAACTTTTTTTTCTTTTTCCAGGATGGTCTGGAGAATTTTTACATGATTGGCCTCTGATCCCGTAATAGCTTGTTTGTTTTTTGTTTTTGTTGTAACAATAGCGGATGAAATACTTTTTTCCGTATCCATGAGTACACCGAGTACATAATCATATCCAAATAGCTTCCCGATCCGGTCAATGACCCGGGCCCTCCAGGAAGGCGAGGGTAATTCTTCCGGCCGCAGGTTTTCTTTGGCAGCAAAAGCTTTTACATGACCTGCTTCGATCTCGCTCATTTGCCGGAAAATATTGGCGACCATTTTGTCATCTTCTTTGCTGGCTAATTGCCGGTACAGGTAAGCGGCATCAATTTCGGTTTGAATATTCTTCAGGCTCATGGCTCGGTGTTTTAACTGCGATTCCAGGTCCAAGCTAATTTATTCCGGGGCTGCAGGCCATGATTTTTGTCAAAACATTGGTTGATTCAAATTATAATAGGGAATGAGGATGCATTCATTATTTATTTTAGTTGGACAGCTTCTTAAGCGATGGTTACTGACTTGTCAAGGTAAACATCCTGGATAGCATTCAGGATATCTATACCCTCCTTTTTGGGTCGCTGGAATGCCTTACGACCCGAAATCAATCCCATGCCGCCGGCTCTTTTATTGATAACAGCAGTCGTCACTGCTTCTGCCAGGTCGCTGGCGCCGGAAGAAGCGCCGCCGGAATTGATGAGCCCTGCCCGGCCCATATAACAATTGGCTACCTGGTAGCGGCAAAGATCAATAGGATGATCACTGGTGAGTTCGGAATAAATACGGGGATCATTTTTGCCGTAAGCCGATTCCTTTGTATTCAACGCCAGGTAACCACCATTATTTTCTGGAAGTTTTTGCTTGATAATATCGGCTTCAATGGTAACACCCAGGTGATTGGCCTGCCCGGTCAGATCGGCAGACACATGAAAATCTTTATCTTTTGTCTTAAATGAAGGGTTCCGCAGGTAGCACCAGAGTATGGTAGCCATACCCATTTCATGCGCCATTTCAAAAGCCAGGCTGACTTCCTGCAGCTGCCTTGTTGATTCATCACTTCCAAAATAAATGGTGGCTCCCACCGCGGCGGCTCCCAAATCGCGGCTGGCTTTGACGGAAGCAAACATTACCTGGTCAAATTTATTGGGAT
>DASUMO010000244.1:0-9008 GCA_036277695.1 Chitinophagaceae bacterium | reverse complement strand
GCCGATAATTCTATCGAGCGCTGGAGCCGGGTGACAGGTTTAAGCGAAACCGGTATTAGTACCATCCGTTACGATGAGGCCAATGGGAAATTAATGATTGCTTACAGCAATAGTAATATTGATATAGTTGAAAAAGGGGAGGTCAGGAATATTCCGGATATTAAAAGAGATAATATCATCGGGGATAAAACCATTTACAATATTTATCCGCAGGGGAAGTATTATTATCTCTCCACCGGCCTGGGGATTATAGTGATTGACGGGGATCGTTATGAGGTCAAAGAATCCTGGTTTATTGGTGCCGGCGGTAACCAGGTCAAGGTAACCGGTTTTACCGGCGACGGAACTTTTTACTATGCTGCCAGCGCCGAGGGTTTGAAAAGAGCAGCTGTAAATGCAAATCTCCCGGATTTTTCCAGCTGGCAATTACTATCCGGTAGTAATGGATTAAGTTCCGGGCCCTGCCAGAATGTTTTTTTCATAGATGGAAAACTGGTTGTGCAGAAAAATGATTCGTTATTTGTACAAAACGGGGTTGGCTGGAGTCTTTTCTATGCAGATGGATGGCCCCTGGTAAGCAGTAATGCGACGGGTGGAAAAATTGAATTATGTGAACGCCAGGCCAACGGCACCAGCCGCGTTATTCTGTTAAACCCCGATGCTACCATAGCCCGGACTCTTGTGCAGGCTGCTGTTATTTCCTTTCCCCGGAAAGCAATTTTTTATGAGAATGAAACCTGGATAGCTGACCAGTTTGGAGGCCTGTCGCGATTCAGCGCCACCAGTTTTGAACAATACAAACTCAATTCCCCGGAGGCTACAGCCAGTGGTGAGATGCTTGTTTACAATGAAACTTTTTATGCCAGTGCCGGCGAAGTCAATGATGCCTGGAATTACCAGTATAATGGGAATGGTTTTTACATTTTCAAAGCCGGCATTTGGGAAAATATAAACCGTTTCCGTTTCCCGGTGCTGGATTCATTACTTGACTTTATTACGATAGCGGTGGATCGTCGGGATGAATCCGTTTGGGTGGGTTCCTATGGCGGAGGTTTACTGGAAGTGAAACCAGGCAACAACTTTGGGATATACAAACAAAACTTCCTTGAACAGGCTATCGGTGACCCGGGAAGTTACCGGGTAGCGGGACTGGCCTTTGATACCGAAAACAATCTCTGGATTTCCAATTATGGAGCAGCGCAGCCACTGCGTGTGAGAAAGAATGATGGGAGCTGGCAAAGTTTTTCCATACCATTTTTACTGAATGAAAATGCGCTTGCACAAATTCTCGTGGATGAGAACGGGTATAAATGGATTGTTTCGCCCAAGGGTAATGGTTTGATCTGTTATGATCATGGTACTTCGGTTGATAATACCGGTGATGACCGTTGGCGAATTTTCAGGGCCGGCGGCGGCAATGGCAATCTTCCCAGCAGTGAAATCCATGTAATTGCAAAAGACAAGAATGGTTATATCTGGGTGGGCACTGGCGACGGGATAGCCGTTATCCAATGCGGGCAGGATGTTTTTTCCGCCCAGGGATGCGAGGCAATACTACCGGTAATTCAACAGGGAAATTTTGCCAATTTTTTGTTCAGGGGGGAAGAGATTCGGGCCATTGCCGTGGATGGTGCGGACAGGAAATGGGTGGCCACGAAGAACGGTGCCTGGCTTGTTGATCCCGTGGGAGAAAAAATAATTTTGCAGTTTACCGAAACCAATAGTCCATTATTGAGCAGCGATGTAAAAAAAATTGCTATTGATGGCAATACGGGTGAAGTATACTTCGCTACTTTAAAGGGGATCTGTTCTTTCAGGGGCACGGCAACTGAAGGTGCTGAAAATAATTCCGACTTGCTGGTCTTTCCTAATCCTGTGCCTCCCGGTTTTACCGGCTTTATTACCATAAGAGGACTTGTGAACAATGCAGTGGTAAAGATTACTGAACTAAATGGCCGCCTCGTTTGGCAGGGCAGGGCGCTGGGGGGACAAGCAGTTTGGGATGGCAGGAATTATAAAGGGCAAAAAATAGCCAGCGGCGTTTACCTTGTTTTAGTCAGTGATGATGGGAGAACGGAGAAATCAGCGGGAAAGATTGTATTTGTGGCCAGGTAAGCTGTGGGCTGCGAGCTTTGTTTTTTGCAATTTGGTTCCTGGAATTTATTATCGAAGTAACTTGTCTGATAAGGTCCATACAACAAGAGGCATTGTACTGCGCACCGTCAAATATGGCGAGACCAGTATCATCGTTTCTATTTTTACGGAATTATTCGGGTTGCATTCTTACCTCGTAAATGGGGTAAGGGTATCTACCAAAAAAGGAAGCGGGAAAGCCAATCTGTTCCAACCCACTGCCATACTCGATCTTGTAATTTATCATAACGAGTTAAAACAATTACAAAGGCTAAGAGAATACAGGTGGGGCGTTTTATACCAGCATATTTTTTCAGATGTCAGGAAAAACGCGGTGGCCGTATTTATGATTGAGCTGCTGACCAAATGTCTTAAACAGCCCGAAGCCAATCCCGATCTTTTTCATTTTACCGAAGATGCTTTTGTTCACCTGGATGAAAGCAGCGATGCGGTAACCGCCAATTTCCCATTGTTCTTTGCCCTCCACCTGCCCGTGTTTTTTGGCTTTCGCATCGATGATAATTATTCCGAACGGTTTACTATTCTCGACCTGCAGGAGGGAAGTTTTGTTTCCTCGATGCCGGCCCATCCTTATCTACTGGATGATAAACACGCCGCTATTACCTCCCAGATATTGAAAGTGCAACAGCCGGAAGAATTAGCAGATATCAAACTCAACCATGAGTTCCGAAGGCAGTTATTATTGGCCTATGAGGGTTATTATAAATTACATATCCAGGACTTTGGGTCAATGAAGACATTACCCGTGCTGAAGGAATTGTTGAGTTGAAATGGAGGATGAGGCAACTTATGCCTAGAATAGATGCGGTTGATAAGAACACCGTTTTGAAAAGGGAAACGTATTATTAGTACGTTTATACTAGTCGTTTCAAACTTGAGAGATCAGGTGCTATCAACAACACACCGGGTTTTTTCCCTTTTTCAAAACTGCCCATCAATGGCTGAACCTGTAGGGCTTTTGCTCCTTTACTTGTAGCCCAGGGCAGCATCTGCTCTATTTTTATATGGGGGAAATGTGTCTGTATGGTTTTCATTTCTTCCAATATGCTCAGTTGATGATTGGAAGCGAGGCTGTCAGTACCCAAAACGATCTCACAGTTTTCCCTGATCAATAAATCAATATCCGGCAAACGGCGGCTGATATACCAGTTAGCATTAGGACATAAGCACCAGTGCAACTGGCGCCCGGTTTTCCTGGCAAAGACGAGATCTTCCTGGCGGGTATACACATTGTGTACAAGAATGAGGGATTGATTGTTAAGGAACCTGGGTAGATAGGTTTGAAGGCTGCTTTTACCGGAAGGCTGGAAATGCGATACATCTATTTTCATTTTGGCAAAGAGTTCCTTCATTTCGCCCTCCTTGTACATGAACCACTGGTCCTCTGCCCCGCTTTCCTGGTTATGGATGGTAAATAAATGGTTGCCGGGGAAATGAATGATTTTTTCCCATAACTCATCGGCTACAGAGTAAGGAGCATGGGGAGTAATGGAATTGGACTCAACCGGGATGGAATAAAGTTTGGAATAGGCTGCAAAAAAACCAGCGCTTCGCTGGAAACGTTGTTCCACCACTTCCGGGTGAAAGCCACTGGCTTCAATAAAATTATGATACCAGATCCGGCCTTTTAATTTTTGGGGAATACTCAATGCATTATTGCAGATATCTCCGGCAGCCACAATCCCGTTTGCCAGCATTTCATCTTCTGCTTTTTCAATCGCCTGTAGAATTTCCTGGTCTGGTACATGCCGCTGGCTAACTACCTTAAATACAAAATCGACCAATCCCGTTGCTTCCGGGATCATTCCTTTCATATGGGATAATTCCAGGTGACAGTGGGTATTGATAAAACCCGGGGATAGGATACCACTTAATTCTTCCACATCATCGCCTGCCTCTTCGGGGGCAAGCAATGCTTCTATCGTTCCATCTTCACGTGTTAGTAAAACGGTTGGCTCCTGGCGCATCGTGAAACCATCAAACAAGCTCCCAGTTTTGAATTTTCTTAATCCTTTCATATAAATCAGTTCCCTCCTCGTAAATATTCTTTGATTTTAAGAACCTTCAATTTTCCCGCCATTTAATATCAAGGCGTGCTGATTTTGGTATACGGGTCCAAAATTCAGGAAAAACCATTCCGCCTGCAAATCGCTAAATTTGCCGCCCCAGATAATAACTATGTTAGACAGATTAGAAGCAATAAAAGCCCGTTTCGATCAATTGGGCGTGGCCCTGACCAACCCGGAGATCGTTGGCAACAACAAGAAATTTGCAGAAACCAGCAAGGAATATCGCAGCCTGGAAAGGATCGTATTAGCCTACCAGGACTATAAAAAAATATTGGATGATATAGGATTTTACAGGGAGGCGCTGAATGGGGATGATGATGAACTGAGGGAATTAGCCAAAATGGAAGCTCCGGCGCTTGACGAAAAAAAGGAGCAACTGGAGGCCCTTATCCGGCAGTTGCTGATCCCCAAGGCTCCGCAGGATGAAAAAAATGCGATCCTGGAAATAAGGGCGGGCACAGGAGGCGACGAAGCCAGCCTTTTTGCCGGTGACTTGTTGAGGATGTATATTAAGTATTGTGAAAAAAGAGGATGGAAAACCGCGGTATTAAGTGAAAATGAGGGTTCGGTCGGTGGTTATAAAGAAGTCCAGTTGGAGATTACGGGGGATGATGTGTACGGAACGCTGAAATTTGAAAGCGGGGTTCACCGCGTGCAAAGAGTTCCCGATACGGAAGCATCGGGCCGTGTACACACTTCGGCTTCAACGGTGGCAGTAATGCCCGAGGCGGAAGAAGTGGATTTTGAACTCAACCCGGCTGATGTAAAAATGGAGACTGCGCGTAGTGGCGGTGCCGGGGGTCAGAATGTCAATAAAGTGGAAACCAAGGTGATGCTTACCCATATTCCTACAGGAACCGTGGTGGTTTGCCAAACCGAACGTTCACAACTGGGCAACCGGGAAAAGGCCATGCAGATGCTCCGTACCAGATTATACGAAGAGCAGGTGAGGAAGCAGGAAGAAGAGATTGCACGCCATCGGAAAAGTTTAGTCAGCACCGGCGATCGCAGCGCCAAAATCCGCACTTATAATTTTCCACAGGGCCGGGTTACCGATCATCGCATTGGGTTAACATTATATAACCTGGATGATGTGTTAAACGGCAATATCCAGGAATTGATCGACGCACTCCAGTTTGCGGAAAACTCAGAAAAACTATCCCGCCAAAATTAAAAAGTTTATTGGAATGGGATTTGGTTGGTTGAATCAGGAAAAGTTACCTCCAAATTTTTTTATTATGCTCGATCAGCTACTCAATATCGTTAAACAATACAGCAGGGATGCTGTGATCAACAACCCGGAAGTTCCGAATGAACAAAACAACGAGGTGATGGCGGAAGCCACGAAAACCATAGCGAGTGGATTTCAGAATGTGATGGCCGGTGGGGGGTTGCAAAATATCCTGGACCTTTTTAAGGGGAACAGTGGTGCTAAATCCGGCACTTCCCAGCAGTCGGGTATAGGTGGCCTGCTTCGCAACCCGATCGTGACCATGATGATCGGTTATTTTATCAGTAAACTGGTTAGTAAGTATAAAATGAGCCCGGCTGCAGCCAGTAATGTGGCAAATTCCGTTATTCCCAATTCTCTAAACGGGCTGATCCAAAAAACCAGGGACCCCAATGAAAACCAGTTTACACTGGACAACCTTGTGAATTCCTTAACTGGCGGCGGAAACGATACTGATTCACCCGGAGGCGCTGGTTTGCAGGAAATCCTGGAGCGATTTACGGGTGGGGGGAATGGTAATGGGAATGGTTCTGGCCTGCAGGATATTATCAGCAGGGTTACACAACGAGCCCAGCAAGATATGGAAAACCGTGAGCAGGCCGGGGGGAGCGGCATCATGGATATGCTGAAAGGTTTACTCAGTCGTTGATCACTCCATACCGGTGTATGGATCTTTTAAGCGATAGATGAGTGGGTAATAAATTCAACGTTTTCAATTCCTTTTCTACGCTTTTTCCCGGACGGGGACTAACCCGGTATTAATCTCTAATTAGAATTCTTATTTGCCCTCGGCCGAATTTCCAGTTGAATTTTTTGGTCTGATTTATGCATTATCAGGGTGGAGCAGTTCTTTGTCAATTTATTGTCATGCGATTGTTTACAACAATCCCGGAGTTTGAGATTTTACGAAGAGGTACTACGAGCAGTTGTTTGAGGCAAATACTTAATTCAGGGCTTTTAATTTTTCATTAACAGCACCGATCGCACTAATGGCAGTAAATTTGCGTTATAGATTGAAAGTTCTTCTTAATAAAAGCAGTCAATTTTCTCATAAGCAGTTAGTTTTGGTTGCGACCCCTGTTTCTACAGGGGTCTATTTTTTTATATACCTGCCTGAACTAAAAACTATTCCTGCAATACAGCCAACTGCGTCGGCTGCCAAATCCCCCGCGTCAAATGAGCGGTTAGGGATATAATTACCCTGGATCAACTCCATCATAAAACCATAGATAAGTGCCAGCAAGCCCAGGTAAATGAAATCTTTGTTTAGGGACCTGTTTCCTCCCTGCCGATAAATGCCCCGGCACCATAAAATAACCAGCACCATGAAGAGTAGGATATGAACCCATTTATCGATCCAAAGCCTGCTCAACCAATCCTCCCTGGGAAAGGAAGATCCGGGCAAACACAATAGTACCGTTGTCATAATCAGCCAGCTTATTGCAAGCAGGTAAGGGCTTAACTTTTTCAAGCCTTTTTTTTGCAATGTTAAGCGATTAGCCGCAAGGGATAAACCACCATGATATAAAGATGATTCTTTGTTGGACTTTATTAGATAAGGGCCCCGGAAGAGGCCCTTGTTTAACCAACTATAGAACCAAAGCGACTATAGCTTTGGTCTCCGCTTCACTTACGAAAAACTGTAAAATAAAGATTGAAGGGAATGATCAGAGAGTGGTTTTACCCATACTTTGTAAATTGTCAAGACTGGGAGGGCCTGTATTCCCGCGGGCTTCAACGGTAATAGCAAATGCTTCTGCCTTTTGGGTATTATTCATTTTCAGGATGAGGCGCTTCTCATCATTTTTCACATCGAAAAGTCCCAGGTCCTTTGGTTGTCCGTTAATCAGGGCCCAAAGCTGGTATTGTTTATCAGAAGGCAGTTGGGGCATGTTTTTTACCACCAGGAATACATCCTGCGAGGTCGAGTCCCAATAAACACTGGCAGAAGCCCTGGCGGGTGTAGTTCCCACCATATTCACTACAGCCACATTGGGATTTTTCATCATCTCGTTTTCTTCTACCAGTTTGTTCATGCTGCTGTCAATGGCACGGATCCGGGCCTGCAATTCCTCATTCGTATGCCGCAGCTCTTTATTTTGGGTATAAAACTGGTAGGCATACCAGGCAGCTCCCAATAAGAGTATGACCGAGGCTGCTGCTACCCAGCGCAACGGAGAACCATATCTTCGGGTAGGGTGTTCATCCAAACTTATCAACTTTGCATCGCTCTCTTCTTTTTGCTGGCGAAGATTTTCCAGGATCTTCTGTTTTAATCCGGGTACCGGGGCTATTGCGGCTGGGTTCAACTGTTTTTCCAGTTCCAATTCAAACTCATTCCTGGCCGCCACCAATTCGGGATATTGACGGCAAAGTGCTTCAAACTCGGTTCTTTCCTGGTCTGAAGCAAGCCCAAGTACATAGCTTTCAATAACGCCACTTGATATGTATTCTTTAATATTCACGTTAACGGATCAATGTTCTTAATTTAAGCAAGGCACTTCGGATCCTGGTTTTCACCGTTCCCAGCGGAATACTCAGGGCCCTGGCAATTTCCTCGTGGGTATAACCCTGGAAATAGGATAATTCAATCAGTACTTTCTGCTCATCTTTTAATTTGTTTACCAGATTGCGGAGACCATAATCGTCAACAGGCTGCCAAACTGTTTGGCTTCCTATACCATGTACGTCACCTGGCAAAGGCTGGTTTTTCAAACTATCCTGGTAAGATTTTGACCGGATTTTATCAATAGCCGCATTCCTGGCAACATTCAGCATCCAGGTGAACAGTCTTCCTTTACCCGGGTCATAGCTTTCAATTTTTCTCCAGATATTGACAAAAACCTCCTGCAGTACATCTGCTGCTATTTCGCTGTCAGATACCACCTGGTTAATAATATTGAACAAGGCTCCGGAATAGTTATCATAGAGATAACCAAATGCCTGCTCGTTTTGCTGCTGCAAAAGGGAAACCAGCTCTGCCTCGCTGTATGTAGTTGCCGGGTTCAATGGTTGGTTAAGATACTAAAAAAGCGGACCTGTCAGGTAGCCGCTTGATATACGAAAATGCTGATTTCAAGGATTTAGCCTGCAACAGCTTCATAAGCCGATGCATCCATCAGCGTTTCAACATCTGCAGGGTTACTAACGTTCATTTTAATCATCCAGCCTTTGCCATAAGGATCATTATTCACCAGTTCCGGTGCATTTGCCAGCGCCGGGTTCAATTCGGTGATCGTACCCTTTACCGGCAGGTACAGATCGGAAACTGTTTTTACTGCTTCCACGGTCCCGAAAACAGCACCTGCGGCCAGTTCCTTACCAATGGTTTCAACTTCAACATATACAATATCACCTAATTCTCTTTGTGCGTAATCAGTAATGCCAATTGTTGCAACATTGCCTTCCAATTTTACCCATTCATGATCTTTTGTGTAACGCAGGTCTTTTGGGAAATTCATAGTAGAAAATTTTGAGTTGCAAAGATTATGAAATCAGCCCGAATAATGTATAAAATGTTTTTGAATCCACTTCATCATTCGTAATTCCTTCCA
>DASUMO010000243.1:0-6413 GCA_036277695.1 Chitinophagaceae bacterium | reverse complement strand
GCGAACGCGGATCATGGGTTCCAAAGGTGATCTTGCCGGGGATATGGAAACATTTATATGGACTGATTTCAAAACCCGCAAACAAACTTCCTGGTCCCTGAAAACCGATGCACATGGTGGTGGTGATCACCGGCTTGTCCGAGATTGGGTGCAGGCGGTACACCAGCAGGATAGTTCTTTATTAAGTTCTTCCATCGAAGTGTCTGTCGAAAGCCACCTGGTAGCTTTTGCAGCCGAAAAAAGCCGGCTGAACAGAACGATCGAAGATATCCGGATTTAGCTCTTTTATTTTTTGCAGAATTGAATTCCAGGATTGGCCATGTGGACAATAAAGAAGAAATTATCTTTAGTAATGCTTAAACATACTGCTATATGAAACGAATGCACCTATTACTCCTGCTGATTGCTCCCGTCCTGGTCCAGGCACAATGGCAATATCCAACTACCAAGAAGACAGAGACCACGGATACTTATCATGGGACCACTGTAGCCGATCCTTACCGCTGGCTGGAAGATGATAACAGTGAAGAGACAAAAGCCTGGGTCGCCGAACAAAATAAGCTAACGCAAAGCTTTCTTGAAAAAATTCCTTATCGCACCCAATGGTTGAAAAGACTGGAAGAAGTGATCAATTTCCCCCGCTATACAGCTCCTTCCAGGAATAATGAATATTTCTATTATTACCGGAACGATGGGCTCCAGAATCAAAGCGTGTTGTTTCGCCAGAAAGGTTTGGAAGGGAAACCTGAACAGGTGCTGGATCCTAATAAGTTTTCAACCGATGGAACAACCAGCCTCGCTACTTTTTCGCTTTCTAAAGACGGACGCTATGCCGTAGTGGGAAAATCCGCCGGAGGCAGCGATTGGAGAACCTTCTTCGTTATGGATATGAAAACCCTTCACTACCTGCCGGATTCGTTGAGCTGGGTAAAGGTATCAGGGGTTTCCTGGAAAGGAAATGGCTTTTTTTACAGCCGTTACCCGGCACCAGAAAAAGGTAAGGAACTTTCTACCAAAAACGAGAACCACCAGGTTTATTTTCATAAAGTGGGTACTCTCCAAAGCGATGACGAATTGGTTTATGAAGACAAGGCCAATCCGCAGCGCTTCCATGGTGCTTTTGTAGATGAAGACCAGCGTTATGTTTTTTTGAACATCAGTGACCGCGGAAAAGGTAAACAGGGTAATGCTATATACTATTATGACAGTAAGGAAGCGGACAAAACCTTTAAGCCTCTGATAAAAGAAGTGGGAGAATATCAATATGGATTTGTAGAAGAAGTAAATGGTAAATTCCTTTTTAGCACCAACGATGGTGCCCGCAACCGCCGGCTTATTTTGATGGATCCCCTGAACCCTGATCCTTCGGCATGGAAAACCATTATCCCGGAAAAAGAAGAGGTGATGTCGTCGGTATCTTCTGCAGGTGGCAAATTATTTGTCACCTACCTGAAGGATGTTACAAGCCGTGTGTATGTTTATAATTTCGATGGAAAATTGGAAAAGGAAGTCAAACTCCCTTCGCTGGGCACTGCTAACGGATTCGGCGGATGGAAAGATGATAAATTCGTATTTTACAATTTTACCTCGTTTACTTTCCCTCAAACCATTTATCGCTACGATATTGCCAGCGGCAGGAGTACGATGTTCAGAAAACTGGATGTGAAATTCAATCCTGAGGATTATATAACGGAACAAAAATTTTACAGCAGCAAAGATGGAACAAAAGTACCCCTATTCATCGTGCATAAAAAGGGGCTTCCAAAAAACGGAAAGAATGCTGCACTATTAACCGGTTATGGCGGATTTAATATCAGCAGTAATCCTTCTTTTAGCCCCACCCGAATAACCTGGCTGGAACAGGGTGGAATTTTTGTATTGGCCAACCTGCGCGGCGGAAGTGAGTATGGTGAGAAATGGCATGAAGCAGGCATGCGATTGAATAAGCAAAATGTTTTTGATGATTTTATCGGCGCGGCAGAATACCTCATCAACGAAAAATATACATCGCCCGAATACCTGGCCATACAGGGTGGTTCAAACGGCGGTTTACTGGTAGGGGCTGTCATTAACCAACGTCCCGAACTTTTTAAAGTCGCAATTCCCCAGGTGGGCGTCATGGACATGCTGCGCTATCATAAGTTTACCATTGGCTGGAACTGGATTGCTGAATATGGGAGTAGTGAAAACCCTGAAGATTTTAAGAACCTTTATGCTTACTCTCCTATTCATAATATCAAACCCGGGATAAAATACCCGGCTACACTGATTACCACAGCTGATCATGACGACCGTGTTGTTCCGGCCCATTCCTTTAAATATGCTGCGACCATACAGGAAAATTACAAAGGAGAGAATCCCCTGATGATCCGTATTGAAACCAAATCGGGGCATGGAGCCAGCAATCTTAAGAAAGGATTGGAATTGACAGCCGATATTTATTCATTTACCTTTTATAATATGGGCCTGGCACCGAAATTTCCAGGTGTTAAAACAAAGGCGGAACCCAAGAAAGCCTTTTAATCCGATAGTCATAAATAACAGATATGATAGCGATAAAACCGGTGACCGATGCTGCCGGTTTTATCATTTTTAAAATGGTGCCGGCTTTGGTAAATCAACTTAGCAGCGGGTGAATGACCCTTATTTCACAATCCTTGCAGGAGGAAGAAATATTGCCCCGTTAGCGATTAAAAGCTTATCTTCATGCCGTGAATAATTGTTCTTCCAACATTCAGTCCGGATCAGTTTAGCTTTTTACTTTTCGAGCCAGTAAACACTTTTCTCCTCTTTACTATTTGCTGCCAGGCTTTTATCACATGTATTTTCATTGTTTTATTTAAAATTTAGTATTATGAACATGTATGTATCCAACCTGAGTTTTCATACCCTTGATGATGACTTGAGAAAATTATTCGAGCCATTCGGGTCTGTAAGTTCAGCCAAGGTAATTACTGACAGGGAAACAGGGCGCAGCCGTGGTTTTGGATTTGTTGAAATGGATTCGGATGATGAGGCCAATGCTGCTATGAAAGGATTAAACAATAAAGACATCGATGGACGAGCAATGTCTGTAAGTGTAGCCCGGGAAAAAACACCCCGATCCGACAATAAAAGATGGCAATAAAAGCATACTTTTTTAAAGAACCCTTTTGGGTTCTTTAATTTTCCCTTTTCCGCAGAAATAACCAACGGCTTATGCTAACTTGTTAATGATTTTAAACGTGAAATTTAAATAGTAGCTTATGCCTTTTTTAAAACAAGACCTGACCAGTGATTTCTATAACTGGCAACCTGAAACCTCGATCTATACCGGCAATCCGAGCCGGCGTGTTTTTGACCGTTTCAATGGCGACCAGGTTTTATTTATCATCAATTACTACGGTTCTTTATCCGGAAAGTTTTCCATACAGGAAGGAAGAAGGATGGAAGAACTGATCAGGAACCAATTGCCTTTAGACCTTAAAAGCGAAGTCTCCGTCTTTAACTGGCTAAGGGGTGTATTATAGTAATTGAAACATGTCGCGCCTAAAAAGCGGGCCGACCCAAATATTTACTCATGACTAATGACCAAATCGAAAAATTTGTAAACCCGGCATACCTGGGACAAAAACCCGTACAGATCATTTTCAAAACAAGACCCTCTATCAAGGGAATGTTTATTGAAATGAATGATTATGCGGAACTGAAATCAAAGAATCTCTGGCGCATTGTGAGCGAATCTAAGATCGGCCAATACAAGGATTCCGGTGACAATAGCCTGGCCAGGATTTTCAATGGTACCGAGATCACCCGGTTAACAGACTCTTAAGTGATTTTGCATCAGAGCGCTTTGGCTTTTTGCATGAACTCGGAAACATACCTATTTACTTCCCCCGTTAATCTTCCCTTTAAACTCTGCTGATTGCTGCCGGAGCGGTGTTGGTCTAAAAGCCGTTGCGCGGTTTCTTCCAGCTGATTCCTGAACTGGTAGAGGTACTTACCCAGTAATTGCTGGAATACATTTTCATCATTCTTACGGTTCAGTGTGGCCACTGCTTCTTTAAACTGGCTAAAGAGGTAGTTCAGGGCTTTGGAGGCAATGTTATTAAACTCCACCGATATTTTTTCCAGGTCATTGTCCATAATTACAGGTTTACACAGAGAACATTACCGGATACGAATGTTTAATAACGGTAACAGACAGCATTTATATTCATCCCGGCTCCTACTGAAGCAAACAGAACAATATCCCCGGCTGAAAGTTCATGAGACTGTACCTGCCCCTTTCTAACAAGGTCGAACAGGGTGGGGACTGTGGCTACCGAGCTATTGCCCAGCCACTGAATGCTCATAGGCGTGACGTTCTTAGGTGGTTCTTTGATACCATATAACTGGTAAAGCCGGGTAATAATGCCTTCGTCCATTTTTTCATTTGCCTGGTGAATAAAGATTTTTTTCACATCATTGATATCAATACCGCTTATTTCCAGACATCGTTTCATGGCAGCTGGTACATGCTTCATTGCATATTCATATACCTTTCTGCCTTTCATTTTTATATAACGAATCCGCGGATCACTGCCGGGATAAAAGGACTGACCCATATCGATATAATAAGCTTCCTCCAGGCTATGCGACTGAGCGCAGGCACCCAGGATGCCGGGACCTTCATCGTTCACCTCTTTATTCTCAAGGATACAGGCTCCTGCCCCATCGGAAAAAATCATGCTGTCGCGGTCATACATATCAATAACCCGCGAAAGGGTTTCGGCACCGATCAGCAGGCATTTTTTAACCAGGCCGGCCTTGAAAAAAGCATCGGCCTGTATCATAGCCTGTAACCAACCCGGGCATCCAAACAAAATATCATAGCAAACACAATCAGGATTATGGATACCGAGTTCAAACTTTACCCGGTTAGCCAGGGATGGTACGGCATCGGTTTGAATGGTTTGGGTGATTACGTTTCCGAAATTATGGGCTACAATGATCTGATCAATGGTTTCAGGATCTGTATCACTGTCTTCCAGGGCGCGGCGGCCGGCTATTGCCGCTATATCGGAAGTGTTTAAGCCCTGTGCTACATAACGCCGCTCCTCTATTCCTGTAATTTGCCTGAATTTTTTGACGACCTC
Organism: Chitinophagaceae bacterium; assembly: GCA_036277695.1. Classification (GTDB taxonomy): domain Bacteria; phylum Bacteroidota; class Bacteroidia; order Chitinophagales; family Chitinophagaceae; genus CADEDV01. The sequence goes on along the minus strand of DASUMO010000243.1, from coordinate 1,296 downwards.
TTCGGGTGCTGTTTCAATAGGCTTTTGATCATTGCCGTAAAAAATATGCGTGTTAAATTCGGTGTTGGACTGAATGGTTTCCGGAATATAGGAACCTGTGCCAGTAATAACTGATCTGAACATAGATAAAAAATAAAAGCCAGCGATAAACTGACAGCCCTTAAAGGTACTAATTTCTGCCAATGAAATGATTGAACCCTATTGGCCCATCCGGTTAATGACCCGGATGTTGAGTTATACAAATTGGTTTCAAAAGCATACAGTTTTGACTCACGATCGTAAGTTTATTTGCCGGATGAAACCAATTTTGCTCCGGGCTTCAGCGTTGATTTTTTATTGTTTGCATAAGAAAATCAATGACGGGATAATTCCTATCGCCGGAATGAATAATGACTTAGGTATTATTATGAGAACCTGAAAATTAATCCCAATTCTTGCTTTCCTGATATGGCTGTCTGGATTTCATGAAAACTGAACCCGGTTCAGAAAGTCGCTCTTTAACACGCTGTTAAAATTTATATTGGCTTCCGTTTAACGGAGATTGGCCCGATCCTTTGACCATTGAGTTGTTTAATTTATTAACAGCTAAATGTAAAAGCGATGAAAATCATAATCTCTACACTCTTGTTAGGCATGATAACCCTGGCTTCCTGCAGTACCTCCAATGTAAAAGAACCTGAATACCGGGAAATCCGGGACATCCGCCTCATTGAACTGGGTATACTGCAATCCACAGCCGGCATTGACCTGGTCTATTATAATCCCAATAATTTCGGGGTGCAATTAAGTGAAGCCCGGGGCGATGTTTATATTGATAATGCTTATTTTGGCCGTTTTGGACTGGAAGAAAAAGTCCAGGTTGGCAAACGTTCCGAATTTGTTATCCCGGCGGTACTAAAACTGGATATGATAGGCGCCCTGAAGAATCAGCGTGAACTCTTAAAGAAAAAAGAAGTGATGGTAAAAATCGAAGGCCTGGCCCGGGTAAAAAGATCAGGCATGTCGGTAGATGTTCCCATCCATTACGAGAATAAACAAAATATTGAAAAACTAAGGAGCCTGATCTCCCAGTAATGCAGAATCCCGGTAAGCCGGGATTTTTTTTGCTTATTCATTAACCCATACATTGTTTTTTACCCGAAATAATTCATAAAGGCAAGTTTCCCCGGTCCGATTGGGGAATAAATTAAGTTATACTTTTACATTGTGTTCTCACTGCTAAACCACCGCTCATGAAGAATACGCTATTCTGTTTTTTATTTGTGCTGGGCAGTGTAGCCGGATCTGCACAACATC
>DASUMO010000242.1:0-3792 GCA_036277695.1 Chitinophagaceae bacterium | reverse complement strand
ATTGCTGTAAGCAATCATTAATTTCCCATTGGCCTCATCGTAACGGATGGTACTAATACCGGTTTCGCTTAAACCTGTCACCCGGCTCCAGCGCTCGATAGAATTATCGGCTCGGTTCAGGACAAACAAACTATAGGGAGTAGCACAATAAATCCTGTTATCACCGGCTGTAACATCGATGGCGCTATTATATGGCAGGTGTTCGCGCCACATTCCAACTGGGGGAAGGGATTGTTGACCTGATAAGACCTGGGCAATGAAAACAAATATGCCTGCAACTAAACATCTCACGATTCAAAAGTATCAAAATCAGCCAAATAGCCGGTTGTGCATTTTTCCGTTTCTTTGCGGCCTCGGAACATTATGCTGTCGTTCCATTTTCCAAGGGAGGCAAACAATTACAAACCAGGTAATTTATGTGGCGTCGTCTAGGACTATTTATCCTGAAATACCGTATCCAATTATTAATCATTTTGGCTGTGCTCACTGCCATCATCAGTTACTGGGGCAGTAAAATGCAGATCAGTTATGATTTTTCACGAGCCATTCCCACCGATAATCCCAAATACCTGGCTTACCAGGATTTCAGGAAAAAATTCGGGGAAGATGGAAACCTGCTGGTGATCGGTATACAGTCTGATAAAATTTTCCAGGAAAGCTTTTTTAACCAATACGCCACACTCCAAAAACAACTGGGAAAAGTCAATGGCGTAGAAGATGTGCTGGCCCTGCCTTCTGCGGTGAACCTGGTAAAAGATTCAGCTGGTGAACGGTTAAAGGCTGATACTATTTTCCCGGACCGGAAACTCAGCCAGGCTGAAATAGACAGTTTATCCGCGATATTCCTGAACCTCCCTTTTTACCGCCAATTATTATACAACCCGGAAACGAATGCCTGGCTAATGGCGGTGCGGATCAACAAGGAAATCCTGAACACCAAGAAAAGAAACGATGTGGTGGGAACGATCCGCCTACTCGCCGAAGATTTTGGCAAGAGTACCAAAACAGGTATTTATCTCAGTGGTTTACCTCTTATCCGCACTGATATAGCTGTTAGAGTAGCCAACGAAATGAAATGGTTTCTTTTTGCCTCGGTCCTGCTTTCGGCTATCATTCTCCTTTTATTCTTTCGTTCTTTCAGTTCAATGATGCTCTCGCTGGCTGTGGTGATCATGGGTGTTATGTGGAGCCTGGGAACCATGTACCTGTTAGGATATAAAATTACCTTGTTAACCGCGCTGATACCACCATTACTGGTAGTGATCGGTATACCCAATTGTATTTATTTCCTGAATAAATTTCATACGACCTATAATGAAACGGGAGATAAAAAAACAGCGTTGGTGACCATGGTCAGCCGGATGGGGATCGTGACCTTGTTTTGTAACCTGGCAGCGGGAATCGGTTTTGCCGTTTTTGCGCTTACCAGGAGCCAGATATTAAAGGAATTTGGTATCGTAGCTGGCATCAATATCATGGTGCTGTTTGTGATCTCGCTGATCCTGATACCTGCCGCTTTAAGTTTTTTACCCTCACCCAAGTCCCGGCATACCCGTTACCTGGAAAATGCCCGCCTCAATCGCTGGCTGGACCGGCTTGAGCGCTGGTCGTTGAATCACCGAAAGCTGATCTATGGAATAACAATAGTAATTGTGGCGGCCGCCATTACCGGTATCATTAAGTTGAAAAGTGTAGGTTATATAGTTGATGATCTGCCAAAAACAGACAGGATTTATACGGATCTGAAATTTTTTGAAACACATTTCAAGGGAGTTATGCCATTGGAAATCGTCATTGATACGAAACAAAAAAACGGCCTGAGACGAAACCCGCTATTAACTTTTAAAAAGATTGATTCCTTGTCGGTTTTTATCGGGGGGCAGCCACCAATGGCGCGGCCTTTATCCATTGTAGAAGGAATGAAGTTTGCCAAACAGGCTTTTTTTGAAGGGGATAGTTCGAGCTATACGGTCCCGGATGAATATGTAATGCCGGCGCTGAACCAATACCTTCATTTTAAAAAAGACGATAGATCCGGGGAAGGCGGGCCAACTGCGACCAATTCATTTGCAAGGCTCGTATCGACCTTTATGGATAGCAACCGGCAGCAGGCCCGTATCAGCGTTTCCATGGCAGATGTGGGAAGCAAACGGCTGCCTCTGATACTTGACAGTATCCGCAACAGGGCTGATGAACTTTTCCCCGCCGACAAATACCGGGTGGAGCTTACCGGAACCAGTGTAACCTTCCTGGAAGGCAGTAGTTATATCATCAATGGCCTGAAAGAAAGTATTGCCTGGGCTTTTTTATTGATCGCGCTATGCATGCTTTACCTCTTCCGATCGGTGAGAATTTTGATCTGCTCATTGATTCCAAATGTTATTCCCCTTGTCATTACTGCAGGAGTCATGGGCTGGGCAGGCATCCCGATCAAACCATCCACGGTACTGGTCTTCAGTGTGGCACTGGGGATTGCTATCGACGTGACCATTCGTTTCCTGGTCAATTACAAGCAGGAGCTTCCGCAGTATAAATTTGATATGCAAGCCACCGTAATCGAAACGATTCACAGTACGGGGATCAGTATTATCTATACTTCCCTGGTCCTGATCGCCGGTTTTATTATATTCTGCTTTAGCGGTTTTGGCGGCACCCAGGCCCTGGGCTGGCTTACGTCGCTGACCCTGGTCACCGCCACGGTGACCAACCTGGTACTTTTGCCCGCCCTGTTAATAAGTCTTGGACAGAAATCAAAAAAATAATGAGATTTCTCTATATTAGAGCAGCATTAGAATTTGATCAACTGTCATTTTTATTTGAGAACGGTCATTTCAGGTTATAGGCGGTATTATCAGAAGAACATAACGATTTGGTTATCACTGTAAAATGTACTTCCCCCTAAAGGATGTGCGCTTTACATTTCTATACATTTAAAAACTACATGCACATGAGAAAACTGTTACTAACACTAACAGCGTTCCTGCTTATTGCAGGTACGTTGTTAGCTCAAAAGACCCTCACAGGCCGGGTGACAGACGAAAAAGGGAATCCCATTCCCAACGCGTCACTCATTATTAAGGGTACCACCTCAGGTACGGTTACAAAATCGGATGGAAGTTTTTCACTGGTGGCACCAGCTAATGCCAGGGCCCTGATTGCCTCGGCCGTAGATATGACTACCCAGGAAAAAAACATCGGTAACCTGACAGAAATCAATTTTACGCTTTCACAAGAAGACCGCACTATGCAGGAAGTAGTAGTGGTAGGTTATGGTACACAAAGAAAATCGGAAATAACGGGTAATATAGCCACGGTAAAAGGTTCTGCGATTGCCGATAAACCCGTGCAGAGTTTTGACGCTGCCCTGGGTGGCCGTGCTGCTGGTGTTCAGATCACCGTTCCGAATGGAGTGTTGAATAACCCTCCGGTATTCCGGATTCGTGGTACAAACTCCATTAGCCTTAGCTCTTATCCACTGATAGTGATTGATGGCGTGGTAACCTATACCGGTGATGTAAGCCAAACACTTTCGGCTTCCAACGTACTTTCCAGTATCAACCCTTCTGATATTGAGAGTATGGAAATCCTGAAAGATGCCGCGGCCACTGCGATTTATGGTAGCCGTGCAGCCAATGGAGTTGTACTGATCACTACAAAAAAAGGTAAAAGAGGAAAGGCAAGAGTAGCTTATGATGGTTGGGCAGGCTGGACCAAACCCATGCGGATGTGGGAAATGCTGAATGCCGAACAATATGTAGCTATTAAGAATGAAGGCCTGACAAATATTGGGAG
>DASUMO010000241.1:0-2880 GCA_036277695.1 Chitinophagaceae bacterium | reverse complement strand
GAAGCAAGCGCTCTCCAAAGCTGTCATCCAACCGGATCCGGAGTTGATTACGGGTTGTATCCCGAAAGGCTTTCACAGAATCATTGAGGGCAGCAGGCGCGAATGTTCGAGTTCCTAATAATCCCGCATAGCCAAAATTATTTTCCCGTATCAGGTAATTGGAATCGGATTTGAATTCAGCCGATTGAGCAATTTCATAAACATTTACGGTTTGCGGGATGGTGGTGTCGCCATAAGTTTCAACATAACTTAATACCAGCACCACGGAATCGATACGAAGACTATCAGGTTTATTGGCAAAGGAGAATTTGTAAAAGGTGGGTTTTAATTCAAAATACATCCGGGCATCCGCCCCCCCGAATAATGGATCATTACTGATCTTACCCAGGAATTGCTCATCGCTCTTGTTCAGGCGTTGTGAATCCGTAAGTAATGTAAAAAGCCCGTTATAAGCTTCTACCGAAATGGTCGTGTCAAAAGTGGTTATATTATCCACCACGGGTATCAGGTCACTTCCCAATTGAGTGGCTTCATTGATTTTTTTGCAGGCAGAAAAGAAAAAGGAAACACTGGCGATAAGAACCCCAAGCAAAATTGCAAACCGTCTGTACTTCACGTAAAATTATTATACCGGGTTAGAAATTAATTATTTGGCAAGTTCGCTATAGAGTTGTAAATAGTCTGTTAAATCTGACTCGGGATTATAGAGCAGGGTCTTCTTGCCTCTCACTTTGGTGAATTCATCGGTCAGTTTCTTATCAATTTTTTCAGCGCCGAAAGTGATGGCATCTGCAAACGTAGCGCCGCCGCGGAACATGGCTGTATTGGTAGCTTCTTTATATACCTCGAGGTCTTTCTCTTTCAGCGAAGCATGGATCAGGGCTTTTTTTACAAAATCACTCCCCAGCTTTTCCTTGAATGTATTCTGACCAATTGTATACACCACTTTACTATGGGCAAATACAGGTTCTTTCTTATAAATTGTTTTTAAATATGCCGGAATCAATCCCGTCATCCAGCCGCTGCAATGGATAATATCAGGAGGCCATCCGAATTTTTTCACGGTTTCCAATGCGCCTTTGCAAAAAAAGATGGTACGCAGGCCATTATCATCAAACCATTTCTCCTGCTCGTCGTGGAAAATGAATTTACGTTTAAAGAGGTCTTCGTTTTCCAGGAAATAAACCTGGAGGCGGGCACTGGGTAAAGAGGCTACCTTGATCTGCAAGGGCATATCATCATTATCCACGGATACATTGATGCCCGATAACCTCACTACTTCGTGCAGGCGGTGTCGCCGCTCATTGATAATCCCAAAACGGGGCATAATACAACGGACTTCGAATCCGTTGTCATTTGCTTTGATAGCCAGTTTATTTACGATCTCAGAAAATTCGGTCAGCTCCAGGTAGGGCGACATTTCATTAGCAATAAACAGAATTCTTTTCTTTGCTGACATGTATATCCCGTTTTGTTTAACTTTTTCCCGAAAGGTGGCAAAGGTAGCCATTTTATGTGGAATTGCTATGTTTACATTGAATTGAATAAACAAGACCCGGCTGTATGATCTTATATAAAAAAGCTGCAGATACCCATAACTGGATTGAAAAGGAACGGCTAAAGAAGAAGAAAATTGGTTTTGTACCAACTATGGGAGCTTTGCATGAAGGTCATATTTCACTGATTGAAACCAGTAAAGGAAGCAATGATCATACGATCTGCAGCATATTTATTAACCCTACCCAATTCAACGATCCAAAGGATTTTGCTAAATACCCGGTCAGCCTCGAAAAAGACCTGCAATTGCTGGAAGAAGCCGGTTGTGATTTTCTTTTTCTTCCCGATGTGAATGAGATGTACCCGGATGGCCTGGCTCAAACTAATAACTATAAGATAGGGCGGTTGGAAACACTGCTGGAGGGTAAGTTCCGCCCCGGGCATTTCCAGGGAGTATGCCAGGTGGTTCACCGCCTGCTGGAAATTATTCTCCCCAATAATTTATACATCGGGCAAAAAGACTACCAGCAATGCCTGGTGATCAAAAAATTATTACAGCTGATTGGGTTGGATGACAAGATCGAATTGCGTATCTGCCCTACTCTTAGGGAACCTGATGGCCTGGCTATGAGCAGCCGCAATTTGCGACTCAATGATGAAGAAAGAAAAAGAGCCCCGGCTATTTATGAAACACTTCTGTTCATACAATCCCAGAAGGGCAAAAAGACAACAGTAGAGATAAAAAAGCAGGCTAAGGCAAAGCTGGAAGCCCGGGGCTTTAGAGTTGATTATACCGAAATCGCAGATGCCATTACACTGGAAACGGCGGATGGCTGGTCGGAAAATAAAAAACTGGTTGCCCTTATTGCTGCCTTCAATAACGAGGTGAGGTTGATCGATAATTTGTTGTTGTGAGTCGTGAATGGTGAATAGTGAATTGTGAATGAGAAGACACTCTGTTCGTAGCTCACACCTGCCTGCCGGCAGGCAGGGCTCGCAGCTCGCAGCTTCTCTCCCAACTCCTCCTTCTTTACTACCTTTGCGCCGCTATGCAAATTGAAGTACTCAAATCTAAAATTCACCGCGCGGTTATTACGGAAGCAAACCTGAATTATGTAGGCAGCCTGACCCTGGATGAGAACCTGATGGAAGCAGCCAACCTGATTGAAGGAGAGAAAATACAGGTGGTCAATGTAAATAATGGGGAAAGACTGGAAACCTATATTATCAGGGGCAAGCGCGGATCGGGAATTGTCTGTCTCAATGGTCCAGCTGCGCGAAAGGGAATGGTCGGTGATATTGTCGTTATTATTTCCTATGCCCTCATGGATTTCGAGCAGGCAAAATCGTTTAAACCCTGGATCGTTTTTCCCAAAGAAGGAA
>DASUMO010000240.1:0-5760 GCA_036277695.1 Chitinophagaceae bacterium | reverse complement strand
CCAGGAATCTTGTATTCATCTCTACGGCAAGGGATACATCAGCGATCTTAAAATCCAGCAGGGCCAGCCACATTCGCTTTATCCTTAATTCATCCTGTTTGATATATCCTTTGCGGTAACGCTCCCATAGTTTTTCATTATGAATAAGGTAATTGGTATAGAACAATTCAAAGTCATGTACACCTTTTTGCTGCAGGGATAATTCTTCGTAAAGCCAAGAGAGGGTAGACCGGGCATTGGCCTCAAAATCCCAGAGCGTATGATCCAGGTCGAAAAACAAATGCTTATACCGTCGGTTGGGCCGGTAAGCTGCAAGGGGATTATTCGTGGGGGCCGTACTCATTCTTTCAAATCTGACTAAGTTTGCAAATTACTTCACAAATGCCGAAACATGAACAATAGTAACCCCGGTGCCCTGTCTCGTTCCCTGAATGTTGTCGTCACCGGTGCCTCAAGGGGAATTGGAAAAGCTATTGCCGGCATTTTTGCTGCGAATGGGCATAATTTATACCTGACATCCCGCAGTGATGTGGCACTTTACAAGGCCACGGAGGAATTGATAACAGAATACCCCCGGGTGATCATTAAGGCCAAGCCCTTTGACCTCTCTATCAGGGAAAGGGCACAGCAATTCGGGAGCTGGTGTTTACAGCAAGCCGTACCGGATATCCTGGTAAATAATGCTGGATTATTTGAGCCCGGCAGCAGTTTTAATGAGCCGGATGGCCAATTGGAAAGCCAGCTGGCAACCAATCTTTACAGTGCATATTACCTGACCCGCCGCCTATTACCTAAAATGATTGAAAGCACCCGGGAAGACCGTTTTAACCGCCATGTATTCAATATGTGTTCCATTGCTTCCCTGGGAGCTTATCCCAATGGGGGTGCGTATAGTATTAGCAAGTTTGCCCTTTATGGGTTTAGTAAAAACCTGAGAGAGGAAATGAAGGAATATGGAATTAAAGTCACAGCCATCCTTCCGGGGGCTGTGATGACGGACTCCTGGGGCAGTTATGACAATTCCACCCAGCGCATTATGGAGGCATCCGATATTGCTAAAATCGTTTTTGCAGCCTCACAACTTTCCATGCAGGCCTGTGTAGAAGAAATTATCATTCGTCCCCAGCAGGGAGATCTCTGATTCAACCGCCAGGCAGGCTTTTATCCCGCTGGTATATTTTCGGCATTCCTTCACAAAGGCTGTTCTAATTTAGCGGCTTTGTTATGCAAGAAAGGACTCCCATATTTTTTGCTTTGCTGTTGACCAGCATTTTAGTAGAGGCGCAGCCTACTTTTAAAACTATCGCACCCCAGGAAGCGGTAGTAGCGGGGGAATCCTTCCGGGTACAGTATGTTATTGAAGGAGCAGAGGAGATCAGCAATTTTATCCCGCCTTCGTTCAAAGGATTTCGCCTTGTCAGTGGCCCGGAAGTTTACGCGGGACAGGTGGGCAAACCCCTGCATACAAGATCCCTGAAGAATATGATCTATACCCTGGTTGCCCTTGAACCCGGTCATTATTATTTACGGGGGGCACTGGCCCGGGTTGATGGTAAAAACCGGCGCAGTGATGATATCCTGGTCGAAGTCATTTCTCCTGAATCCGCTTATGCCGGTAAATCAAAGCTGGATGGTCATGATGATAATCCTTTGTTTTTAAGACCGGGTGAAGATCCCTATGAGAAAATCAGGAGAAACCTTTTTTTGAAAGTATTGCTCGACAGGAAGACCTGTTATACCGGTGAGGCGATAGTAGCCACATTCAAATTGTATTCAAGAGTGCAATCCAAATCCGATATTATAAAAAACCCCGGCTTTTATGGGTTTACTGTCCAGGATATGATCAACCTGGATGATAAGGCCGTGGCGACAGAAACGGTGAATGGCAAAATTTTCGATGTGCATACGATCCGGAAAGTTCAACTTTATCCTTTACAACCCGGAATATATTCGGTTGATGCTATGCAGATAAAGAACAAAGTAGAATTTTCAAGAAGCTTTGTGAACGGTAAGGCCGGGCAGGAAATTATTGAAGGGGTATTTGAAAATGAGGAGGAAGACCCCGTTGATCCCGCTACACAGGTGTTTGAAACCACTATTCAATCAGCACCACAGGAAATCCGGGTTCATCCACTACCGCCGAAAAACAAACCGGATGATTTCAACGGCGCAACGGGACAGTTTAGCCTGGCCCTGGGTTTGGAAAAGGAGGATATTGCGAGAAATGAGGAAGGTTACCTGCTTTTAACGATTGATGGTAGCGGCAACTTCAACCAGCTCGATGCGCCTGCTATTCCCTGGCCTGCGGGTATAGAAGGTTTTGAACCGGTGGTGAATGACCAGTTGGATAAATTGGCCGTTCCTCTGGCCGGATCGAGGACATTCCGGTATGCATTCGTTTCAGCGCGGCCGGGAAGGTATATTTTACCCGCGCTGTCGCTTTCCTATTTTGATCCGGGGAGCAGGAGTTATCAAAAAGCTTTTTCCCATCCAGTAGAGATCAACATTCAAAACCGCGACAAATTGCAGGTCGCCGAACCGGCTTCGAAAACTTCTATCGAAGTCATTAATAAAAAGGCCGGCCGGATAGCTGCTATTATCGTGGCCTTGCTGGTAGGCCTTACTTTATTGTATTGGTTATTGCCAGGTAAAAAAATAATAAGCCAGCCTCAGCCGGAGACAATAAAGGATCCCCTACCTCCTGTGGGAGAAATTTTAAAACCTGCCCTGGTCCTCGTCCCTGCAGCGGATAAAGATTTTTACAACATTCTTCACCAATCGGTCTGGAGTTGGCTGGCCCGGCGATTTAAGCTGGAAGGAACAGGAATGAGTAAACAGGGCATAATGCTGGCAATGGAAGCAAGTCATATAGATGCTGATACCATCCGGGAGTTGCAGGCTGTTTTGACGCATTGTGAAACTGCGATGTATACCAATGCGAGCCTGGAAGAAGATAAGCAGGCATTCATTGAAAAAATCAGGCAACTTCTTTATAAGATCAGGGAATGATCACTCGGCATATTTATACCCGACGCCCCTCACCGAATGAAAGTATTTTGGATTGCGGCTGTCTTCCTCAAAATATTTCCGGAAGTTGAGGATGAAATTATCAATGGTGCGGGTGGTGGGGTACACATTATAACCCCATACAGCCTGCAGGATCTTTTCCCTCGGCACCACCTCGTTTTTATTTTCGATCAGCAATTTCAGCAGCATGGTCTCTTTTTTACTCAGCTGGATCTTCTGACCATTCCGGGTATTCGCCTCCTGGGCTTTGAAATCAATAATATTGTTGCCGAAAGAATAGGTATTGCCCACAGTTGATTTGTCCTGCAGCTTTTTATTCTTATTGATCAGTTTATGTACCCGGAGCAGCAATTCTTCCAGGTTAAAAGGCTTGGTCAGGTAATCATCCGCTCCTTTTTTTAAACCCAATACCCTGTCGGCACTGCTGTTCCGGGCACTGAGAATTAGGATGGGGACTTCGTTATTACTGATACGGACTGTTTCGGTAACATTGATACCATCCATTTCGGGCAGCATTACATCCAGGATGATCAGATCAAAATATTCTCCCTGTATTGCTTTCAGGGCCGCTGCCCCGTCAAAGGCCGAGGTTACATCATAGCCTTCCAGTTCCAGGTTAAGCCGGAGTGCCTCGTGCAGGTTCTCTTCATCTTCCACCAATAAGATGGAGGGTTTCTTTTCGTCTGTCATTACCTATTGCTTTACTTGCTCGTTCAATATAAGTCAGGCTTCCTGGAACGTGACAACAAAATTACTGCCGGAAGGACTATTGTTTGTCACCAAAATGTCGGCATTGTGATCCTTAGCAATGATCCAGCATAAGTACAGGCCAAGACCGGTGCCCTGTGTTTTACGGGTGGTTTCATTTCCGATCCGGTAGAATTTGGTAAAGATCAGTTTCTTTTCCTCATCCGGAATTCCGGGTCCTTCATCCTTTAGCTGCAACTTTATTTTGTTCCCTGCTTTTTGCAAAATTGCAGAGATGGGTTTTTCACGGGGGGAATACTTAATTGCATTTTCAAGCAGGTTATTGATCAGCAATTGCAGCAATAAGTCATCTCCCTTAACATCCAGGTCCGGTTCTATTTCTTCAACGAAGACCCGGTCAGGGAAACGGTTCCTGAAATCCTGGATACAATCTTTCAGCAGATCGGAAAGATCAAGGTCCTCCTTCGCATTCTTATAACCTCCGCCTTCGAGTTGTGAAGAAATCAGGATATTATTGGTCAGGAAATTCAGTCGCGCCGTTTCCTCCAATGTCATCCGGATCAGTTTTTTTTGTTTTTCCGGTTCCAGGGAATATTTCTGTATGGTTTCCAGGTTCAGTCTGGCCACCGAGATCGGGGTCTTCAGTTCATGGGTGACCGCCATCATGAAGTTTTGCTGCTGTTGCTGCATTTTGAATTGCCGTCTCACCGAGCGGTAAAGAAAAGCCGCACCAATCAGGATAAGAATCAGGAAGGTGATGCCTTCCGCAATATATTTCCCGGTATTCCGCCGCGATTCTTCATCAATTCTCGACAATTCATCAGCCAGTTGCAAAGTGGTCAGCGATTGTTGCTGGGCCAGGACCGTATTATATTGAAGCCGGGCTTTTTGCTGATTTTGTCTTTCCAGGGTTATGAACCACCATACCAGCGCAGCAATAATATAGAGCAGCAACAACCAGAAGATGATGGTGGCTCTTCGTAATTTTTTGCGGCCGGTATCAGGCATAGAAATAGTTTATGGTTCCTTTTCAACACGCAGTCCTGCATTCATCACATTCAGCAGCGGATCTTCCCGCATGATCTGTTCCAGGATAAATGTATAAGTACCGGCTTTCAGGGTTTGCGGCTCGCCCAGTTTCAGCCTGTGTTCGTAAATATCGTCCATACCACTGGCCAGCCAGCCTTTTTCCGGGCTGGCCAGTAGAAGGTCCTGCTGGATTTTCAGCGTACTGTCCTGGCCCGGTAACCTGGCATAGAGGTTTACATAAATATTGCTGTAATTATATTTTTCATTATGGCGCAGGATCAAAAAAATCTGGTAAAGGGAATTCGTGTCCTTAATAGTAAAGGTGAAGCTGGGCTTAAAACTGCTTTGCCATTGGTGACCGGGTATGGCCACCGTCTTTTCATACAGGTCAACGGTGGAACAGGAAAATAAGAATAGCAGGAAGCTGCCGGTTACAGATAATATTTTCCAACGCGGTTTGGGATTTACCAAGATAAAAGATTTTTACAAATGTAATCAAGAAGCAGGATCGATAGCTAAAAGCCATCGGCCCGGTTTTATAATACATTCAACACCTGTTCCTTTGCCTTTTCGAGTTCATCTTTCATCATCACCACGCATTTTTGTATTGTAGCGTCATAAGCTTTAGAACCGGTTGTATTGATTTCGCGACCGATTTCCTGCAAGATAAAGGAGAGTTTTTTCCCCTTGGCTTCCTCGTTTTCGTTCAGGGTGGCAATAAAATAATCACAATGATTTTTTAACCTTACCTGCTCTTCGGTAATATCGATTTTTTCGATATAATAAATGAGCTCCTGTTCCAGGCGGTTGCCATCATAGTTTTCCTTGCCTACCTGCTCTTCCAGCAGCTTCACGATGCCTTCGCGGATCTTTTGCTGGCGAAGAGGTTCCAGCTTTACCACTTCTTCCTGCTGCTTTAATATATTACCGATACGTTGGATCAGCTCTTCTTCCAGCGCCTTGCCTTCTTCGAGCCGGTGATTATTGAGATCGTCC
>DASUMO010000239.1:0-2055 GCA_036277695.1 Chitinophagaceae bacterium | reverse complement strand
CAGCTAAAGAAAGCCCGCTTTCTTTTTTCATTGATGGCCAAACCCTGGCTTGTAAAATTGGGAACCCGGCTGGGTCCCTGGTCCATTAAAGCCGGACTGCCGGTGAAAGGCCTGGTTCGCCGAACCATTTTTTCGCAGTTTGTAGGCGGGGAAACATTGGAGGAAACTGCCAGGGTAGCTAAAAATTTGGGGGACTATAATGTACAGGTGATCCTGGATTATGGTGTGGAGGGAGGTGACGACGGGGAGCAAGGATTTGATCATGCCATGGGAGAATTTATCCGGGTGATCAACTATGCCGCTACCCAACCCAATATACCTTTCATGAGTGTGAAGGTGACCGGCATTGCCCGGTTTTCTTTATTGGAAAAACTGGATGCTATGATGCATGAGGCTGAAGGCACCCTGATGAAAAGATTTCTGCGTTCCATTGATGAATTGCCGACAGATGAAAAAGAAGAATGGCACCGGGTGCGCATACGGATGATGCGCATTTGCGAAGCAGCCGCTGATAAAAACGTGGGTGTATTGATCGATGCCGAGGAAACCTGGATACAGGACCCGGTGGACGCCCTGACCATCCTGATGATGGATACCTTCAATAAGGAGAAATGCCATGTCTATAATACCCTGCAGCATTACCGGCATGATCGCTTACAGTTTCTGAAAGATTCCTATGAAGCAGCCAGGGAAAGAAATTTTATCCTGGGAGCAAAATTGGTTCGGGGCGCCTATATGGAAAAAGAACGAAAAAGAGCCGCCGATATGGGCTATCCCTCGCCCATTCAACCCGATAAAGAAAGGACTGACCGGGATTTTAATGCGGGCGTGCAATTCTGTATTCAGCACATCGATCGGGTGGCATTGATCGTAGCTTCACATAATGAATACAGCAACCTGTATGCCACCCAGCTGATGCAGGAAAAAGGATTACCGTTTAATCATCCGCATATACATTGGAGCCAGCTTTATGGTATGAGTGATAATATTACCTTCAACCTGGCTCATGCCGGCTGCAACGTAAGCAAATACCTTCCTTTTGGACCGATAGAACATGTGATTCCCTACCTGATGAGAAGGGCCCAGGAAAATACTTCGGTGAAAGGGCAAACAGGCCGCGAACTGGGATTGATCAATAAAGAACTGACCCGCCGTACTAAATAATATTTTTTCGCTATAGGTGTGGATTAATATTTAAGACCCGGGCCTGATGAAGGGCCTTTTGGTATTATTCTTGCCGCTTGCAGTCTGATTTTCGGAAATGGTTATCATTTTTTGCACGAAATCGAATTCAGCCTTACGAAGCATTTGTCCCGGTTTACTTCCTCCGCACCCTTTATCCATCAACCCCCGGCCGGTACAAGTTTGTAGTGCGTACTATATGAGTATAACTCTACGTTAAACTTTTGGGAATGTTGCTAGCCATTGGGCCTCTTACCGGTTTTACCGGCCTTTTACAGATTCTGTTATGGATTGTGGTGGGCTTTTTAGCAGTAGCCTTTATCATCACAGTCTTTATGCATTACCGTACCAAAAAACAAGCCCCCGAAACTGATACACTGGCCAAGCTCGTGGCTGCCAACCCGGAAAGCTCCGGGTATAAGATTGATGATAAAGAATATGTGTTTTTTGATCATTCCGGCCTGATCCGTGAATACAAGACAAAGCTGGTAAACAATCATGCCCGTTATACTGCACTGAAACAGGATTTTGAAAAACTCGAAGACAAGTATAATTCTCTCTTATTAAACCAGGCAAAAGACTTTCCCCAAATAAATAACATGGAAATGGAACAATCAAATTTACCAGGAGCTCCCGCGCTGCTTTGGGAGAATGAAAAAAACGAGTGGCTTAAAAAAGAGCAGGAACTGAATCTCCGTCTCCAACGGCTCGAAATGGAAAATAATATTTTACAGGAAAAGTTGGTGCTTAGTACAGCAGGCGAGGAAGATCGCGTGAAACTGGTTGATGAGTGGAAGGCGGAAAATATCCTGTTAAAGTCTAAACTGGCAGAAAAGGAATTTTCGCAAGATCTGGTTGAAGAGAAAAAAATCC
>DASUMO010000238.1:0-10325 GCA_036277695.1 Chitinophagaceae bacterium | reverse complement strand
CGAAGCGGCGACACAGGGAGATAAAATCGCACTGGAAATTTTTGAATTTACAGGTAAAATACTGGGGCTTGCTTTGGCCAATGCCGTTATGTTTTCGAGTCCCGAAGCAATCATATTATTCGGGGGTTTGACAAAATCCGGAGACTATATCCTCAAACCCACCCGTGAACATATGGAGGCTAATTTGATCCAGGTATTCCAGAATAAGGTAAAACTATTGATTAGTCATTTACGGGAATCTGACGCGGCCATCCTTGGAGCCAGTGCGCTGGTTTGGGATATGAAGTGAGGAGACGATAGTTGAACGATTGTTGAACGCGGTTGAATGCTTCCTGAAATTTGGAGATTACTAAAGGATGGTTTAGTAGTAGTTGAATGGTGGTTGAATGCGACCTGATACTTGAAGGTTACTAAAAGTTGGTTTAATATTCGTTGAATGTTAATCAGGAATATGCTTTATCAGGAAAACAGCCGGTACCGGGCGCTGGCCGCCAGGATCGGACACTTTGATTGTTTCTTTTCCGTTTACCAGCATACAACTGCTGCCACCCCCGTCTAAATTTAGTGCTTCCCAACAGCCAATATCCCTGAATAATTGCGCCAATTGAACAAGGGTTGCACCTTCGGCCCTACCGGGATTTCTTCCCTCCACCACCAGGATGATCAGCTTTTGATCTTTGGTATATCCCATAGCCGTACGGGGATGCCGGTCATGAATGGCTTTACCGGCAAATTTCAATTCTTCATTATTGGAGATGCGAACCTGGCCATATTGTACAAGAACAGGCCCCCCGCCCACTGCTGTTTTCATATCCCATTTTCGCAAGGAAGAAGAAAGTCTGCCTTTATGAGGCCGGGTAACAACTGAAGTGTTGCGGTCATAAAAAGAAAACCGATGCCGCGCCACAGAATCTTTTAATGGCGCTATGGGAGTTTGCAAGGCATACGCATATTTCCTTGATGAATCAGTATATAACCAGGCAATATCAGCTTCCCGGCTGGAAGAGATGCCGATAGCACTTCCTAATGGATGGCGATAAGTGAGTGTGTCTTTACCGCGGCCGGGGAGCGTATGTACATTATAACTGACCAGCTTCCCATTTTTAATTACCAGGTTCAGGTTTTGATTGGTGGCAAAAGAAAAAAATGTAGTATTCACTACCAGCAAGGGATCATTGTTTTTACGGTAAAACTGTGCTGGGGTCATCCTGCGCCTGTAAGTAGTATCGGTGGTAAAGAGCAGTTCCCTGTTTTTCATGTCGGCCTCCAGGTAATAAGCAATATTCGGTTTGCCATCCAGTGAATCAGTTGTTTTATATACATGGACCGTAGGAGGCAGGGGACCAAAAAACGAATCCACATTTATCCATTTTACCTGGGCAGACAGGGGAAGCTCAGCGCCTGCAGCAACAATTAGCAGGAGTATTTTTTTCATGGGTAGTCTATATTTAGTTTTTACCTGATGATGGTAGACGTTCCTTTTAACTGGTAAACTTTGCCGACAAAATCAGTAGCCCTGAGTATCCATACAAAAGTGCCCGTAGGCTGTTCCTGGCCCTTATACAGACCGTTCCAGCCAGCTCCAAGGTCTTTGGTGCTAAACAACAATTCGCCCCAACGGTTGTAGACTTTAAAAAAGTCCAGCGAGCGAATTCCAATATAATAAGGTTTGAGCCGGTCATTTAAACCGTCGTTATTGGGCGTAAACCCATTGGGAACATATATGGCCGAGCCTTTGAACACGGTAATATTAATCTCATCTTCATCCACGCAACCTTCTGCTGTCGTAACGGTAAGAGTATAACGAATATCATCCTGGAGTACCGTAGTGGGGTTTGGCGTGGTCGCATCATTTAATCCTGTTGAAGGCGACCAATTATAAACAGCACCGCCCGAACCCTGTAACTGGAACGGTTCATCTTTAATAATGATGGTATCGGGCCCGGCATTGGCGATGGCCTGGTAAATGATAACCGGAACCTGGTGGATATCCGAAGCACAGCCATTATCTGCGACAGCAAAAACAAACACTGTAAAATTGCCACCTGTTGAATAACTATGCTGAGGATTTTGCAGGGGGCTGGCCTGGTTATCCCCAAATGCCCAATTCCATTGGGAAATAAGGGTTGCATTATCGATTTGCTGCCCAGCAAATGATACCGGCTCGTTGACGCATTCATTTCCGCCGCTGGCTTCAATTACTGGTTTAGGTTTGATAATAAATTGTTCTGAAACAGAACCGGAAGAGCAGCCATGATTACTTGTAACGGTTAACTGTAATTCGTGACTGCCTGTAGCCAGGTTCAGCAATTGGGGCTGTTGGGAAACAGAGACGGGCTGCCCGTCCAGGTTCCAGTTCCACTGTGATACCATGCCAACATTTAGTACCGACAGATCTTTTATTCGTGGAGCTGTTCCGACACAGGTGTCAAAGACTTCAAATCCCGCAACCGGGTAATCCCCGATTGTAATCGTTTTCCGGCTGGTATCGCTCTTGCAACCATCTAGTCCTGTAATGGCGAGTTTGACAGTATAGGTTCCGGCGGAAGAATAGGTATGGGCAGGTGGATTAGCCAGCGTACTGGTGGTACCATCGCCAAGATCCCAGTGATAAGCGGCGATGGGAGCAAAGGATTCCGACTCGTTAAAGAAACTGGCAGGAGCGCCCAGGCAGGTATCGTTGGCCGATAAATTACTGTTGAACCGGGGGTTTAACGCGGTACAAAACTGTTGCAGGTTATTGGCCCCACCGGTGCCGGCACTGAACCCCCAATATACAAATGGATCATTATTAAATATTGTGGTCACCAGGTCAACGGTAGCCTGTAAGCGAAAAACTCCGTCGAAATAAGTGCTGAGGACCCGGGTAACCGGATCCCAGGCAATACGAAAAGTATGCCACTGGCAATCTTCAATATTATCTGTTCCGGCTGCAGCCTGCACAGGTCCCGCCAGGTCATTGCCATGCGTGATATTGCCATTGGCCTGTATGCTGATATGATCAAAAGCAGGATCATTGCGGTTGAAATTTCGCCAGGTATCCAGTGAAATACCGATAGAAGGGCTGATCCCTTCAAAGCCCATCCCCTCTCCTGTTGTTCCTACACTGGTGCTGATAGGCTGCAGCATAAAAACAATTCCATCGGCGCCATTGGAATCGAGACATCCCAGGTATACATTAAACACGAAATCAAAAGGGTTATTCAGGTTTATCTTAGCAGCGTTCCATACACTTCCACTTCTGGTATTGACAGCGGGAGTAAGTGTGTAACAATTACAAGTATTCTGGGATGCAGATCCGTTTAAAATATACGTATTGGTTTGGCTGAAAACGGGCGAAAAAGCTACCAGGACATTACTGAGCAAGAGAAGTTTGAGAAAGAATTTCATATGGCCCGCCGCCTTGTTTATTGATTAGGCAAGATAATAACAAAAGGATGAAATAATCCTGCTTTTCGCCGTCCGAACGTTTACCTGCCTCAAACCATTTTGCCTGAAAACCGGAATATTTCGCGAAGCAACAACCGTCTATTATTCTTGTAATGGCCAATAACCTGTCTCAATATGACAAAAAAGGAAATTATACAGCATGTTTGCTCATCTCCCATTCTTTCCTGCCGAAACCGGGGATAACATGTCTTTCACTATGGTATGAAGAACGGACCAGGGGGCCACTTTCCACATAATCAAGACCCAACTGGTAACCGGCTTCCCGGTATTCGGCAAATTCATCGGGGTGAACAAAACGATGTACCGGCAGGTGTTTTTTAGTGGGTTGGAGGTATTGACCGATGGTGATCACATCGCAACCATTATCCCGTAAATCTTTCATGGTTTGGATAACTTCTTCTTTGCTCTCCCCCAGCCCCAGCATGATTCCGCTCTTAGTTCTTCTTCCCCCCTCTTTCAATATCCTGATCACTTCCATGCTTCGCCAGTATTTAGCCTGTATGCGAACCTGGCGGGTAAGCCGCTCAACGGTTTCAATATTATGAGACACTACTTCGGGTGCCGCCTCTATAATCCGTTCAATATCCTCTTTCTTACCTTTAAAATCCGGTATCAGTGTTTCCAGCGTAGTTTCTGGATTCAAGGCCTTCACAGCCCTGATCGTGTTCTGCCAGATAATGGAACCGCCGTCTTTCAGTTCATCCCGGTCGACAGAGGTGATAACAGCATGTTTTACTTTCATCAGGTGTATCGCCTCGGCTACCCGCTGGGGTTCATCCCAATCCAGGGGTTCGGGTTTTCCCGTAGCAACGGCACAAAAACCACAACTGCGGGTACAAGTATTACCAAGGATCATAAAAGTCGCGGTACCGGCTCCCCAGCATTCGCCCATATTGGGACAATTGCCACTTTCGCAAATAGTATGGAGTTTATGACTGTCAACCAGATTGCGGACATGCTTATAGTTTTCACCGATGGGAAGTTTAACCCGCAGCCAATCGGGTTTTTTTACCCGGGCCGGGGTATTCTTATTTTCCTGTTCTGGGGCAACAGGATGCTGTACAATGGGAAGTTCGATCATTGGGCAAAAATACGTCGATCATTTTCGCCTGCCAAACAGGATGGCAATATAGCCCTGAAAGAAGAGACGTTTCTCTTTTTCAAAGAGCAGGATGGGAACTTTGGAACCATAGGCTTCCAGGCTCATCCCGATTTCCAGCCCGGAAACACTTTCATTGAAACGGCCATAGTCAAAACGCATCGCGACCTTGGCAAACACGCCGGGTTTTATTTTCATTTCACCCCAGCCTTTACCAAACCCTCCTCCCCCGGCAATAGAATTACCCAGGAAAAGACTACTATCTTCAGATGAGTATTTAATAGTCCGGGACTGCCCGTTATCATCTACCACCTCGATATAATAAGGCCGAAGAAGTCCGGCTACCAGTCCCGCATTATAAATGGCCGAAACAGCCACGCCGTTCTTATTACCTTTTTGTCCTAATATATACTGCTGTCCAAAACCCAGGGTGAGGGGATAGAGGTAATTGATCTTCCCATATATAAAAGGATTTCCAAAAAGGAGATTTCCGCCGAGGAGCTTTTCCTCTTTGGCATTTTTTGTTTCCGTAAGATCAATCCGGTAAATATTGGTTTTGCGGTTGCTCTTCATTCGTCCCAGTTCATAAAATACACCATAACCGTTGGTCTTGGCCTGGATCCCGAATATGCTTTGCTTACGGTAAATGAGTACTCCTTCTTCCGCCTGCCTTATCAGGTTATTCACTTTCTGGCGACGGGCTTCCTTCCGGTCGTTCTTCATTTCTCTGCGGGAGAGTGTTGAATCCTGTGCTGTAGCGGAAATAACCGAGACTGCAATCAATAGAATCAGGCTAAATTTCTTCACGTATTATCTTTTGATGATGTTTGGGAGATTAATAGGACCTCCCCGTCCTGCATTTGACAGTAACGATAACGTAAATTTAGGGCAAAAATTGAAATGGAGTCATCCTGGGTCAGGAGTTGAAACCCGGGCGGGTGAAAATGGAAGACCCTCCTTTATACCCCCTAATACCAGGAAGCAGGCTGGTAGCAATGATAGCTTTTCTTTAACACTTGGGTGATCCAAAGCAGGTCTATGAATTCCAGATACTCATTCGTCCTGTTTCCCCGATTGCTTCAGGATATTATTCCCCGCTGCACAATCCAGACATTTTTTATGCTGGCAATATTCATTTTTTAATTCGATCAGGGATTGTGTATCGTATCCTGAAGAACAGGGAATGCCCATATGTTTAAACTTTTTTATTATGCTATTCTCTTCGGGGCCTGTTTGTTCCAGCCATTGCAGGGCCTTTTCCTTATACCGGTTATCCCGGTGATAATGACCATAAGCATATAACAGGGGCACAACGGTATTGATGATGATTGTGTTGGTCATTTGTTCACCCAGGGTTTTCTTTTTATATGCCGAAACTTCATCAAAACGGTAGTGATAATGCCAGTAATCATTGGCGGTAACAGCAAACCAGTTCCTGACCTTCTCAACAGTGGAAGCTTCTTTGATTTTTGAAAATAAATGAGCTGACTCATGGACCAGCATAGCCAGCTGGGCGAGGCGGATAAGGGGAAAATTGACCGGCCGCATCCGTAGAAAGACGGGAGGAAGAGGCAAAGGCTGCAATCCTTCGAGCTTCTGCTGGAAACGGTATTCACGCTGTAATAAACGGGGATAATCTTCTTCAAAATCCTGGTTTAATAATCCCGCCTGTCCAATCAACAAAGCTTCGAGTTGGTGGATCTGGTTTTTTTTCCTGGCCAACATGGCCAGGGGTAAGGAACGGGCGATGGACTCAAAGCAATCTGCATTGACTTTCATACCAAAATTCCGGGCCAACAGCCACCAAAAACTCTCTTCCCAATGATAATTGTTTTGCTCCAGGTATTTTTCAATCAAACCAGCCTTACGCAGGAGTCGCTCAGCCAGCAGTCTTTCCTTCCAGGCTGACCAAACAATGCTACTGACTGTATGCAGATTTTTTTCACAGGGAATAAAGTTCCTGGAATTCATCCATTCACTATACTGGTGCAATAAGATCTTTGCCACCCTGTTCTTTAATTCCAGCACGGGTATTGAATTCACTCTTTCATCATGATCCCAAACCACATGAAGGATTACATTTTTGTACTGGTTGTCGTTTTGATGAGCGTGTTTGATCCAGTCGGAACTTTTTATATGCAGCTCTACCGTACCCGCCCAGGTGGTCTCCCCCAGCCTGATCATGGCACTTGTAAAATCAGGACCCTGGTTGGTATTAAACTGCCCGGGAGCAAGTATTTCCAGGCTTTCCCCTTCACAGGTTTCCAAAGCAGTCGTATTGAAGTACTGGAATTGCCAGATAAATTGGAGCAGCCTCTCGTTCAAGAATAAGTTTTTACTAATTTATTCCAGGCAAGCTCGCATTCCATGAGGTTTTAACCGCCGGAAAAGTGAAAAAACCGACCGGTTAATGTGTGGCTGATTGAACAAAAAGGGCAGGCCTCTCCTTCGCTTCAATAAATTATTCATACCGGTTTAAAATTGCCGCAGCTCTTTCACTACCCTGCTCACCGGTAACCCCATCACATTGTAAAAATCACCCTGTACCGATTTGATCCCCACCACCCCGATCCATTCCTGGATGGCATAGGCTCCGGCCTTATCGTAGGGCTTATATTTATTCACGTAGAATTCAATTTGTTCAAGGGAAAGATCATGAAAGACAACATCGGTTGTATCCGCAAAAGCAACTTCCTTCTCCCCTTTTCTTATTACCACTCCCGTAATAACCTGGTGTTTTTCGCCGGATAATGCCAGGAGAATGCTAACCGCTTCTTCCCTATGCACAGGTTTACCGATAATGGATTCACCCAGCACCACGAGTGTATCGGCCGCCAGGATAATTTCCCCACTATTCCTTCGTTGCTGCACGGCCAGGGCTTTATTCCTGGCTATATAGATCGCCACTTCTGCCGGTGCCATGCCGGGAGGAAAGTGTTCATCGGTGTCCTGTATGACCACTTCAAAAGGTATTTCGGCCCATTCCAGTAATTGTTTTCGCCGCGGAGATTGGGAAGCAAGAATGATTTTGTTCATAAATAGAAATAGAAAAAGACCATTGATAAAATTCCGGTCAGCATTACCATTTTGGTTGTACTGCTGAGTGTATGGAAATCGGCAGTTGTGGTAGCGCTGAATAATTTATAGAATATATAGCCCAGGGGTAAAATGATAAGGAATACACTGTAGAGCACCGGGTACCACCATTTAAACTGCAATACATATACCTGCAGAATGAGCAGCAATACGATTAATACGACCAGCCAGACCGCTGTATAAACTTTTGTGACATGTATGCCCCAGACAATCGGCATGGTCCGGCAGCCATAGCGGGCATCGCCTTCCAGGTCTTCCATATCTTTTATTGCTTCCCGGATCAGGGAGCTGATAAAGGCAAAACCGCTGTAAAGAAATCCCAGGCGAATGATCTTGGTATGGGCATCCAGCAAGACAGGATCGATTCTCGTATAAAATAAGGGACCGGATTCTGATAAACAGAGGACCAGTGTAACCCAGGCAGTCAGGAGAGAAATCAGGATATTGCCGGATAATAATTTTTTCTTCAGGGAAATGGAATAAGCAAATAACAGGAAAACACAGGCGAAATTGGCTAAAACAATATACCATAAACCAGTCTGCCAGGAAATATACAGGCTGATAAGCACACCTGTACCGCTGAGTATAAAATGCCAGAGCATGGCCCAGCGGCGGGACACGATATGGTCCACCACATTCTTATTCGGCTTATTTACCTCGTCAATATTAATATCAAAATAATCGTTGATAACATAACCTGCGGCCGCAATCAATACGGAAGCAGCAACCAGGCAGGCCAGCAGCCAGTTATCGAACAGGGGGCTGGTACCTGCACGGGCCAGCACCGGCACCAGGATACATTGATGAAATAACAACTGGGTTAAAGCAATAAAGATGAGATTGGGCAGTCGGATCATTTTAAAAAAAGCTGCGATCAATCTCATGTATCAAATTTGGGGAAAGGTAAAAAGATTTGCCCAAGCCGGGCTCGTGATTACTTGGAAGTAACATCTTCACGGTAATGCCATTGATCATGCAGCTTCAACACTTTTTCGATTACATCGCGTACACAGGCAAAACCTCCCTTTAAAGGGGAAATATAGAGAACCATTTCCCGGATTTCCGGAACAGCATCAGCCGGGCAGGCAGGCAATCCCACCATTTTCATCACCGGCAGATCGGGAAGATCATCGGCCATATACAATACTTCCTCTTTTTGCAGGTTATGCGTGGTCATATAATCTGCGACCAGTTTTTTCTTATCCTGTACTGACATATGCACATCTGTTACACCCAGCTTCAACAGGCGGTCTTTGACCGGGGGTGAAAACCCACCCGACACGATCAATACCCGGTAACCCATTTTTACTGCCATTTGCAGGGCAAACCCGTCCTTGATATGCATTTGTCTTGCCTGCAGGCCATTTTCCAATACCAGCACCGTACCATCGGTAAGCACACCGTCCACATCAAAAACAAATGTGCTGATCTTATTAAACCGTTCGAGTATATTCATCGTTTAGGATTTGAGCAGGGCAAAACTGCGAATTTGCTTTTAAGTTCATGTTGTTGGAAAACGATTATTTTAATTGCTGAATACTCTCCGTTAATAGAAGATAAATGTTTTTGAGATGGGGATCATTGTTCAGTAGTTCAAGATGTTTGTGGATGGTTTCCCCATCATGCCGGATCGCAGGACCTGTTTGAGCTTCCCGGGGTGAAATCGTTTTTATCCTCGAGGCGGTTTCCCCGATCAACGGAATCAATTGGCTGAAATCAAGCCTTTCCTTTTTGCAATAAGCCTCCGCCAGCGCATACAAATGGTTGGTAAAATTGCTTACAAAAACAGCCGCCACATGCAGCTTGAGACGGTTTTGATCACCTGCTTCCACAACCTGGTCACCGGCAATTGAATGTGCCAGGTTTTCCAGGACCGTCCGGGCTTTACTATCACTGCCTTCAAAAAAAACAGGTGTCAAAGGCAAACTGGTCATTTCCTTCCTTAAACTCTGGAGGGGATAAAAAACACCATAATGCTCCGTAACATTCTTGAGTATCTCTTTGGGAACAGCAGCTGCGGTATGGGCAACCACCTTACCAGGCAATTTCAATTCGTTCACCACTTCCTCTATCGCATCATCGGCTACCGAGACCAGGTAAACATCGCCGTTCGGGTTGATCAGGCTTTTGTAATTGGTCGATTCCGTATCCCATTCATAAGCCAGGGAACTCGCGGCGGAAGCATTCCGGCTATAGACTTGCAGGATAGCATGTCCGGCGGCTTTAAATTTTCGTCCCAGTACAGCGGCTACATTTCCTGATCCGATAATGACGATATTCATATTATTCCTCCCTCAAAACCGGGAAACAATGCCTTGCAAAAAAACGTACCGGGAATTAAACCAGTATGATCTTAACCGGGCAAAATCTCATCCTTATTTTTGTATTTATGAAGCTGGCACAACGTCTGGCCATCAGTTATATCAGGACAAAATTCAAACTTCTTTCTTCCATCTCCAAAAAGAAAGCAGCGCGGCAGGCATTTGAACTATTCCGTACACCTATTCGAAAGAAACGCAAAGCTACCCCGAAGATTTTTGAGGAAGCAGAAAAACTGCAGTTTAAAATGGGAAATATCCTGGTCAGGGGTTGGCGCTGGAATCACCCGGCACAAAGAAAACTGTTAATCCTGCACGGCTTTGAATCCACGGCTATCAACTTTGACCGCTATATCAGGCCT
>DASUMO010000237.1:0-3801 GCA_036277695.1 Chitinophagaceae bacterium | reverse complement strand
TTGTGTTCATACAAGGCAATCAGTTGCCCCAGCGTAAAGGGTGTGATTTTTTGAACCAGGAAGGAATTGGTTGGCCGGTTACCCAAAAAAACTTTATAGGGAAGTAGTCTGGAAATTGACTCATTGTCCAGTCCTGCTTTTTCCAGTTCTTTCCCCGCTTCCTGGTCCGTTTTCCCATTCATCAGCGCTTCGGTTTGGGCAAGGAAATTACTCAGCAGTTTTGCATGATGGTCGCCAATGGGATTATGGGATTGTGCAGGGGCGATAAAATCGCAGGGGATCAGTGGTGTGCCCTGGTGGATCAGCTGGTAAAATGCATGCTGCCCATTGGTACCGGGTTCGCCCCATATAATGGGCCCCGTACTATAATCAACGACTTCTCCATTGCGGTCAATGCTTTTCCCGTTGCTTTCCATATTTCCCTGTTGAAAATAGGCCGCAAAACGGTGCATGTACTGATCATAAGGCAGGATGGCTTCGGTTTGTGCCCCGAGGAAATTGCGGTACCAGATACCGGTCAGGGCCATAATAACCGGTATATTATTTTCAAAGGAAGCCTGCCTGAAATGATTATCCGAATCATGTGCCCCCTTTAACAACTGCTCAAAATTCTTATACCCGATCGTTAGCGCTATTGATAAACCGATCGCACTCCAGAGAGAATACCGTCCGCCTACCCAGTCCCAGAATTCAAACATATTTTCCTTGTCGATCCCGAATTTGACGACTTCATGCTCGTTAGTGCTGAGGGCGACGAAATGTTTAGCGATATGTTTTTCATCTTTGGCTTTTTTCAGGAACCATTCCCTGGCGGTATGGGCATTGGTCATGGTTTCCTGGGTGGTAAATGTTTTGGAAGCCACCAGGAAAAGTGTTCGTTCGGGTTTTACTTTTTTTAATGTCTCTGCAATATGTGTTCCATCCACGTTGGAAACAAAATAGGTTTGAATATCCTCCAGCCAATAAGGTTTCAGCGCTTCGGTGACCATGAGCGGGCCCAGGTCACTGCCACCGATGCCGATATTTACGATATAGCGAATGCGTTTGCCCGTATAACCCCGGTGTTCACCATCATGCACAGAATGACAAAATTTTTTCATTTTCTGCCATACTCCCTGTACCAGGGGCATCACGTCATTTCCCGATTCATAAACAGGTTCACCGGAAAAATTACGGAGGGCAGTATGCAACACAGCACGTTGTTCAGTTTGATTGATCTTATCGCCGTTAAACATTGCTGTAATGGCTTTGGGGAGCTCGCATTCAACCGCCAACTGCCGTAAAAGTTCAAGGGTCCTGGCCGTTAAGATATTCTTGGAATAATCAAATAAAATGTCGCCGAACCGGATCGAGTAGTTATGAAAACGCTGCGAATCGTTTCGGAAAAGATCGCGCAGGTGGAGTTGTTTGCAATCGGCCATATGTTGTTGCAATTCTTTCCAGGCCGGGGTAGTAGTAGGATTGATCCGCGGTAACATATTCAGAATTGATTGAAAGTTGTTATTGTTTGGTTGACCATATTTTGGCTAATATCCAGGTGAATCACCAGCCTGACACGATTGGGGGCAATGGCATAGCCCAGGATATTTTTTTCCTTCAAACGCGTCACCAGTTCGGCGGCGCTGAGTGAATCATCCAGTTCAAAAATGATGATATTCGTTTCAACGGGTAAAACCTGTTTGACAAACGTTTTTTTACCGATCGCATCTGCGATCAATTTTGCATGATGGTGATCTTCTTCTAAGCGGTCAATATTATTTTTCAATGCATACAATCCGGCTGCCGCCAGGAAACCGGCCTGCCGCATGCCGCCACCAAAAACCTTACGGGTACGGCGGGCTTTTTTAATAAATTCCTTATTGCCCAATAATAAACTTCCAACCGGGCAGCCCAGGCTTTTACTCAGGCATACTGAAATGGAGTCAAATACTTCACCGTATTGTTGCGGGCTTTCCTGTTTTGCCACCAGTGCATTCCAAAGCCGGGCTCCATCCAGGTGAAAGGCCAGGCGCTGTTCGGAACAAACCTGCCTTATACGCCGGATCTCTTCAAAATCATAGCAGCTGCCACCGCCGCGGTTGCTGGTATTTTCCAGGCAAACAAGGCTGGTATGGGCCCTGTGAGGATCGTCGGGATTGATCGCAGCTTTTACCTGTCCGGCTGTTATCCTTCCCCTGTCGCCCATTAATAACTTCACCGATGCACCTGAGTTAAAGGCAATGCCACCTCCTTCGTATTGGTATACATGGGCCGATTCATCACAAATTACTTCATCGCCTGGTTGAGTATGACCCTTGATGGCAATCTGGTTGGTCATGGTGCCCGAAGGGCAAAAAATAGCGGCTTCCATTCCAAACAGGGAGCTGCAATATTCTTCCAGTTCATTGATAGCCGGATCTTCTCCAAAAACATCATCCCCAACTTTTGCGCTCATCATGGCGTCCAGCATGGCAGGCCCCGGCCGGGTTACCGTATCCGATCTGAAATCGATTAACATCAAATTGTTTGGCTGCAATATAATCAGTTCACTCCTGAAATGCGGCATTTTGCGAATAGCAGGTTTACCAGAAAGCCTGATTGCTTAATTTGGCAGCCGGAATGAAAGAGCCAAGTTTTACCCATTATATTATCCTGGTATTCTGCAGTCTTTTTATGGCCATGGTGGGTTTATACCTGCTGGCCAATTTCAACCGCTTGTTCAAGGGCAGTATTCGCAATGAAACATTGCGCAAGAATGCCGCAGCCTGGATCATTATATTTTTCACCTCCGCGGCCATTGCTCCTATCAGCTCCGGGTTCTTTTTGCTATTGATCAAGTTCGGCTGGTTATGGACGGTGTTAGGACATATCATTTCCACCACACTTAGTACGGTACTGGTATTTAATACGGCCCGATTCGTGGCTGAAGGAAAATGGTTCCAGCGCCTCTCCTTTTTAAAACATAAACTGCTGGTTTTTCTCACCCTTATCATAATGACCCTGGTAGTAAATACACCCGTAGCCTATATTCTCTATGATTACCAGACCAAATACCTTAAGTACACCATAATATCCAGTATTTATATCAGCGGAACCATTGGTTTAGTATATGCAGTCACGAGTTACCTGGCCATGGTAAGAAAACGGCAATTTGATGAAAAGGAGCTGGAACTAAGCCGCCTTCGCGAATCAAAAGCCAAGGCCGAACTGGATGCCCTGCATTCAAAAGTGAACCCGCATTTTTTGTATAATGCGTTGAACTCAATCGCCGATCTTTCTATCACTGATGGCAGAAAGGCCAGGAAAATGACCATAGCCCTGGCAGATCTTTTCCGTTATAGCATTAATTACAGCCAGCATAATTTTTCAACCGTGAATGATGAGGTGGCAATGACCGAGGTATACCTCCAGATTGAAAAAATCCGTTTTGAAGACCAATTAAATTACCGGGTGCAGGTGGATGAGGAAATGGGTCATTACCTGGTGCCCCGTTTTATACTTCAACCCCTGGTGGAAAATGCAGTAAAACATGGCTTAAAACGCACCGGCCAGATGACGGAAATAATATTGGAGGTCAGGAAAAAAGAGGAGGGCATGCTAATCACTGTTGCCGATAATGGTCCGGCCTTCCCGGATGAGATGATTCCGGGTTACGGTGTCAAAAGCGTATTTGATAAAATGGACCTGCTCTTCCCGGGCCAGTACGAAATTCATTTCACTAATCAACCGGTAAAACAGGTTTCCATCTATATACATAAATTGGTGAAAAATGAACCAGCCGTATAAAACAATTGTGATCGATGATGAACCGGCTGCCCGCAG
>DASUMO010000236.1:0-7290 GCA_036277695.1 Chitinophagaceae bacterium | reverse complement strand
CCGATCGTCGTGATGTTTGCACTGACTGGCTCTTTCCTGGCATTCCGTTCCATTGGAAACATAACCCATTTTACCAATCCTCCCGGTAAATACGAAGAAATCCTGAAAAGGGTAGGTGAATTGATGATCCAGGCCCATTATAATCCACAGGATATTAATGATGCTTTTTCAAAAAAAGTTTTCAAGAAATTCATGACTGATTTGGACCCGGAAAAAAATATGTTCCTCAAGACAGATGTGGAATCGCTTCAAAAAAAATATGACACTAAAATTGATGACGAACTGAAAGGTGCCAATGTAGAATATTTCCTGGCGGCCGGGAAAAACTTTAACCAGCGCATGGAAGAAGTCGCCCTCGTTTATAAGAACATTCTTGAAAAACCATTTGACTTTACCATTGACGAGGAAGTAGTGCTGGATGGCGATAAACTTGATCATCCATCAACAGAGGCAGAACGCCGTGAAAGGTGGAGAAAGAAATTAAAATTCATGACCCTTGAACGATTTGTTGAATCACAGGATATCCGCGAAAAAAACAAGGGTAAGGAAAATTTTGTGGTAAAAACAGACACGGAACTGGAAAAAGAAGCCCGCGAAAAAGTCAAACGCTTAATGGACCGGACTTTTGAACGATTCCGTTTTAAATTTTCCGATGATGATAAATTCAATGTGTTTGTCAATGCCATCACAACCACGATGGATCCGCATACAGAATTCTTTCCCCCGGTAGACAAACGCTATTTTGATGAGGAAATGAGCGGCCGTTTCTATGGGATCGGCGCTTCACTCCAATATGATGATGGGAATATTAAAGTAACCAGCATCCTGACCGGGAGTCCTGCTTCCAAATCAGGTGAATTGCAGCCCGGGGATATTATCCAGAAAGTAGCACAGGGTAAAGAAGAACCTACCGACCTTACGGGATTTGTGGTGACCGATGCCGTAAAATTAATCCGGGGTAAAAAAGGAACAGAAGTAAGACTTACGATCAAGAAAATTGATGGTACAATTAAAGTATTGAACCTGGTTCGGGATGAGATCGTCCAGGATGAGAGTTTTGCCCGCAGTGCAATTGTGCAGCAGGGGAATGGGAAAATAGGCTATATCTACCTGCCGGAATTTTATGCAGATTTTGAGAATCCGAATGGCAACCGCAGTTATATTGACGTGGCGAAAGAAGTCACCAAGCTAAAAGAGGAAAATGTAGATGGCATCGTGATTGACCTTCGTAATAATGGCGGTGGTTCCCTTTATGATGTAGTGCAAATGGCGGGATTGTTTATCGATGAAGGCCCCATCGTACAGGTAAAAGACCGTGATAACAAACCCAGTGTATTAAGAGATAAGGACCGTTCGGTATTATACACAGGTCCGCTGGCAGTCATGGTCAATGAATTCAGTGCCTCAGCATCCGAGATCTTTGCCGCAGCGATACAGGACTATGGCCGTGGGGTAGTGATCGGCAGCACTTCCACCTATGGCAAGGGCACGGTGCAACGGAATATTGGCCTGGATCCCGAAACCGGTTTTTCGATGTCCAATTCGGATTTGGGTACCGTTAAACTGACCCTTCAAAAATTCTATCGCGTAAACGGGGGCTCCACCCAATTAAGGGGAGTATCTTCCGATATCATCATACCTGATAATCTCGAATACCTTAAACTGGGTGAAAAAAATGAAGAAGATGCTCTTCCCTGGGACGAGATCAATAAAGCTTCTTATTCTGCCTGGAAACCGGGTTATGATCTCAAAACGATCCAGCAACTGGCCAGCCAGCGCCTGGAAAATGATATCCGCTTTAAATTGATTAAAGAAAACACCGAGTGGCTTTCCAAACAAAATGACAAGGTCTATTCACTTCAGATCGAAAAATACCGCAAAGACCAAAAAATGATCCGAACCACATTTGCCCAGCTTGAATCACTGATCAAATTGAAAGAAGATTTGAATGTATCACCGCTAAAAGGTGAGGAGAACCGCTGGGCCAATGATAAGAACAAGCAGGAACGTTTTAACAACTGGCTCAAGAACCTCAGAAAGGATATTTATCTTGATCAGTCTGTGAAAGTGGTGAATGATATTATCAACCAGCAAAACCTGGTAAAGAACAAACCTGCTGAAGAAAAGAAGAAAGCATTCTAACTACTGGTAAAAACTATAAAACAGAAAACCCGGGAAGACCCGGGTTTTTTTATTTTTTATTCCTCCATTCTGGACTTTTATCAGAGATACCTTTCCCGGATGATTCCTATATGATGATTGACATGACCGATCAGTACATATCCCAGGCCTAATACATAAACTGACTTGCCGCTGGCAGTACCGGTACTATCGAGTTGCTCCGCGTCAAATGATTTGAACATGATTTCGTTACCCCGGCGGATTGTTTGAAATTCCTCGATCATATCTTGCCATTCACGTTTTCCTGCCTTAGAATTTTCGGCATAACTATTCTCATCAAAACTGGGAAGGGGAGTCTTGTCCTTACGGGCTATGCACAGGGAGCGATATGCGAAAACCCTTTCCCCATCAATGATATGTTGTAACACTTCGCGGATAGTCCATTTGTCTTCCGCATAGCGGTAATCCCTTTTTTCCCCGGGGAGTTCACCGAAAAAACGATTGAATTCAGCTTCCTGGTTTTTAAAGGCTGCCATCAGGTCATCTTCTTTGACCTGGTTTATATAGCGGTGATACCATTCAGGCACCCGGCTGAGATCGGGGCGGGGCATAATTTTGGTTTTAAGAGGTGAACAGTCAGGTCCTTTTATTGCTTCTTACCACTGTCCGCAGGTAATGGAGCTCCCACAGCGAGATCACAACGATGACCCGGCTGGCCATGTGCAGGATTTAAACCCGCAGCTGTTTTTGTTTCCGCATTCGCCGGAGCTGTCGCGTTATTGTTATTGGATGCAGGCAGGATAGGCGTAACCTGCATGGGCGTTACCGGGTTTTGTGCCGGGGTTGTGGTAGTGGTTGTCTGGTTAGCGGTAACATTTATCGGCTTACTGTCAAGTGGTGCTCCCACAGCAATATCACAACGATGACCTGGTTGACCATGTGCAGGATTCAATCCCTTTGCCGTTGTGGCCGGAGTTGCAGTTGTTGCGACAGGTTGCACAGGTTGTACCTGGGTGGTGGCTGGTGCCGTTACAGTTGTTGGATTTGTTGAGGTTGTCGCGGTGGTTGCCGGGGCATTGTTTAAAGGAGCGCCAACAGCTATATCACAACGATGACCTGGCTGACCATGCTCCGGATTCAGGGTCACCGATGCAGTGGTAGCCGGGGCGGAGGACATGGTCTGGGTACCCGTGGCATTGCCAGCAGGCTGGCCAGTACCCGAATTAAAGGTGGGTAAAACAGGTTTGCCTGCGGGAACGGGAACATTCGAAGTGCTGTTATTGGAAGATTTTGTACCGCAACCCACTATGCTCAACGCTGCAAAAAGGGCGGTAATAGCTGCAATTTGTTTCATGGTCATACTGATTTGGGCGTACAAAGTACTTAAGTTTCCTGATATATGCCAGCCACGCGGGCTAAACAATGGATGGACGGTTAAAAAGAAGAATCGGTTCCACAAAGATCTGCAAACGTAAAAACCCGGCAGCCAGCCGGGTTTATTGAATCAAATTCAGTTTTCTTAGCCTTTTACCTTTGGTTTTACGGTAGATTTTGCAGGTTTAGCTGACTTCACCTGTTCTACTTTTAGAGTTGATGCCAGTTTTACCGCTTCAAAAGCATTCACTACACCACCGTATTTGCTGATCTCGGTCATATCTACTTCCTTATTGGCTCCGGGTCTTTTCACTTTAGTACCGGGGGCCTGGCAAGATTTTTCAATCACATATTTTACCTGCGCGGCATTTAGTGCCGGGAAGTATTGCATGATCATCGCAGCTACACCAGCAACTACCGGTGATGCCATGCTGGTTCCCTGCAAATCCCTGTAAGTATTGCCACCGGGTACCGTTGCATAGATCTTTACCCCGGGGGCAAACACATCAACCTCATTTTTGCCAAAATTTGAAAAACCGGCTGTTAAGCTGTTGCCGCCTTCGTTATTGGGTCCGCTGGCCCCAACTGTGATCCAGTTTGAAGCCCTTTTCGCATCCGCTACAAATACCGGAGAGGGATAATTGTGAGAAGTATCAATATTTTTTGCATCATTACCGGCAGCATGTACCAATAATACACCTTTGCTTTCTGCATATTTTACCGCATCATCCACCCAATGTTTTTCAGGTGAAAATGCTTTCCCAAAACTCATGTTCACCACTTTGGCACCATTGTCAACCGCATAACGGATAGCCAGGGCAATATCCTTATCATGCTCATCACCATCGGGTACGGCCCGGAGCATCATGATCTTCACATTATCCGCCACACCGTCCATGCCCACTCCATTTTTCCGGGCAGCTCCTATAATACCTGCCACATGCGTCCCATGCAGGGCAGCTTTGTTGCTCACATATACATTTCCATTGCCGTAGAATTTGTCGTTGAAATCTTCGTAATTATCTTTTACAACATTGGCGCGATAACTCTCCGGCGCAGAATCGGCTGCCTGGGCCTTTTTTAATTCCCCGTTAACATAATCTCCAAATCCTTCCATGAACTCCTGGTTGGTTGTTTCGAGCGCATCATTTCCCGCCATCAACCCATAAAGCAGGCTTTTCGCTTTTTTAACATCCGCATCTTCTGAAATCAGGCCCTCCAGCTCTTTACCGGTAAACTTTTCCTTGCCCAATGCTACCCGCAGGATACTATCGCTCTTTAACGCAGAGCCATAGGCCCTTTTCATGAAAACAAGTTCCATCGAGCTGCTTTTGGAATCACCGGCAATTTCATGCTCAGACCTTCTCCACATTTCATATTCATAACGCTCGGCCTTGCTTAACGTTGCCGGATCTACGGTTTTATCCTGCCACTTGCTTTTATACTTATGGTAAACGCGGGCCGCCTCATAGGAATCCTGTTCAACATTTTTACTGCCGTCGCGGCTGCCTAAGAAATTCCATCCATTGATATCATCTACGTAACCATTTTTATCATCATCCACCCCATTTCCCGGGATTTCTTTTGTATTCACCCACAACACGGGTTTGAGGTCTTCATGGGTTGTGTCAATACCGGAGTCAATCACGGCAACAATAACGGTATTACTCTTTAATTTTTTTGATTGTAAGAATTCATAGGCTTTGTCTGTGCTGATTCCATAATAGCCACTGCTACGGTCCAGCATATGCCAGCCTTTGGGCACATCCTGGGCCAACAGGGCAGTGGAAAGCATGCAGCCAATCGTAAGGATAGGGATACGTTTAACCATATTATTCATTTACGCGTATTTTAATATGACAAATTTGCTAAAGGCGCCAAAATTAATAATTACCATTCATACATTTTAAACAAATAAAACCCCTGGCCTTGTTGATAATGCAGGGGTTTTGAATGATTTTGACGAAGGCCTGACAAAATTGGTTGCTTTCGATCAAGCCTGCAATGCTTAATTGCTCAATTTCAATTCCACCCGCCTGTTCTGTGCTTTTTCTTCGGGCGTTTTGTCATCATTCAACGGCTGAGCCGGGCCGAATCCTTTTGCACTTAAACGCGAAGATTGAATGCCTTTTGATTCAAGGTAGGCTTTAACACGATCCGCACGCGCCTGCGATAATTTCAGGTTATGATCATACCCACCATCAGAACTGGTGTGTCCTTCAATTGACAAGCTCAGTCCATTATTTTGCTTCAATATGGATGCCACTTCATCAAGTACAGCAAAAGAAGCAGGCAAGAGGTCCGATTTTCCAACCCTGAACTGGATTCGTTTAGCTGCGTAGTTTACTTTTTCCACGATCTCTTTTTTTATCTCTTCAGGGCAACCATTCCTTGCTTCTATGCCTTTTACCGCAGGACATTTATCTATTTCGTCATTGATGCCATCTCCATCTGTATCGGGAATCGGGCAACCTCCATAACGACCTAATCCAGCCAAATCGGGGCATTTGTCATCTTCATCACTAATACCATCGCCGTCCTTATCCATCACGGGACAACCGTTGAGGCGGGCCAGGCCGGGGATATCAGGACATTTATCTTTATCGTCATTTACCCCGTCATTGTCCTTATCCAAAATCGGGCAGCCTTTATTGGCAGCAGTACCTGCCTGGTCAGGACACTGGTCATCTTTATCGGCAAGGCCATCCGCATCTTTATCAGGACAGCCATTGGTAATGGCCGGTCCGGCCAGTGTGGGACATAAGTCCTTTTCATCTTCTATACCATCTTTATCCTTATCCTTTACCCGCTTTTCCATTGCCACCGGTTTACCGAGGAAAATGCCCAGTGTACCACCGATAACCTGGTGTTTAAAAGAACCAGTGTAATCCTTTGCCTGGTAAAAATCATTAAGTCCCCGGCCATAATTGGCGGTTAGGAAAACCCGACCCAGTTCAATACCAGCCAGTGCATTTACCCCAAAGTTGAGGATCCTGTATTTACCCGGTTCATCACCAACAGGCAGGTCTTCGTTTTCGTCTGCATCATAAAAACTATTCTCGCCATAGGTTTCGGCGCTTTCTTTTCCGTTGTAAAAAAACGAAGCATAAGGTCCGCCCCCGATTATGAATTTCGTGCGGGCTCCCAACCTGAATTTATAAACCAGGTTCACAGGGATATCAATATAATTGATGAATTGCTTGCGTGACTGGAAAAAATGACCGTTGTTATTGATGATACTATCGGCATATTTTCTGCCTTTATTATGAAATATTACACCGGGCTGAAAATAGAGCTTTGAGGTTGGAGAAAAGGGAAGGTCGGCAATGAAACCAAAATGAGCCCCGGTTCGCGGTGAATAACCCTTGTTCAGCTGATCAAAATCGGGTAACTCGTTTTCTTCGAGCACATCAGCCTGGTGGCCTCCACCTACGATCGCGATCCTTAATTGGGCCTGGGAAATAAAAATAGTGCCGGTACAGAACACTATTGCGAGGAATAGTCCTTTCATGGAAATTGGTTGGGTTTTAGTGGATATTGTTTCCGGGAGTAAAAATCAGCATTTTTTCCCAGATATCATAGCGCCAGGGACTTAAATCCAACCAGTTATTTAAGGGTTAGAGATCAAACTTGATTCCTTGTGCCAGGGGCAGGCTGGAACTGTAATTGATGGTATTGGTTTGCCGGCGCATATAATTTTTCCAGGCATCACTCCCGCTTTCCCTGCCGCCGCCCGTTTCTTTTTCCCCGCCAAATGCACCCCCGATCTCCGCGCCACTGGTTCCTATATTGACA
>DASUMO010000235.1:0-5281 GCA_036277695.1 Chitinophagaceae bacterium | reverse complement strand
CCCGCGATAATCCTCATGACCTCCATATTTTTTATGAGCCACCCAATCCGCATGACCCGGGCGGGGAATGCTCCGTTGTTTTTCATAGTCAGCGCTTCGGACGTTCTTGTTTTCAAAAAATATACTGATGGGAGCACCTGTAGTTTTGCCATTGAACACACCGCTTTTAATAAATGGATAATCCTCTTCCTGCCGGGGAGTAGTGCCCTTTTGTTTTCCCCCCTTGCGTCGCTCCAGATCGGGTAACAGGTCTTCAGCAGAGAGCGTTAGTCCGGCAGGACAGCCATCAATAACGATCCCGACGGATTCACCATGTGATTCGCCAAAAATATGCAGTCGGAATAGTCGGCCAAAAGAGTTCAACGTATAAAAATTTAACTATTGAAATGTTGAAAAGGTAAAGATACTGAGGCTCCCAATGACCGGAGGTCTGAATAAAAATCGGGATAAGATTTTTTAACCGCTTCCGCTTCTTCCAGGATGGTCTCTCCAGTTGCTTTCAGCGCTGCCACCGTACAGGCCATAGCAATGCGATGATCATGGTGAGAATGCAACCTGGCTCCATTTAATCCCTTGCCTCCGTGAATAATCATCAGGTCATCCTCCAGGTCAATAGCTATTCCCATTTTTCCAAATTCTTCCTTTAATGTCAGCGAACGGTTACTTTCCTTATGCGTTAAACGATTTACTCCTGTTATCCTGCTTTGCCCCCCGCAATAAGCGGCCAGGGTAACAAGGGGCGGAAACAGGTCGGGGCAATCGGTGGCATCGAATTCGAAGGCATATAATGCGGATGGATGGAGTTTAATGCCTTTGGCTTCCATCGCAATCCCGGCTCCTGCAGCCATCAGTGCATCTACAATAGCTTTATCCGCTTGTGATGAACTGAGATCCAGCCCCCGGACAGTAATGGGACCAGCCATTGTGCCGGCAACCAATAGGAAAGCCGCCCCGCTCCAATCTCCCTCTACGGTATATTCCCTGCTGCCGGTAGAAGGAGGCTTGATGGTTTCTTCCTGGAAGAAAAATTCCTCGAATTGGTTATGCGTGGGGGTCTTCATTCCAAACTGGCGCATTACTTCCAATGTAAGACTGATATAGGGTTTACTTTTCAGGTCTTTCACTTTCAGAGAAAGATTTTCTGCATTCGCGGCCGAAAAAGCCATTAACAAACCGGTCAGGAATTGAGAACTTAGAGAACCATCAACGGTAATCTGGCGGGGAAGCAGTGGACCCTGGATATGCAGGGGTAGTTTCCCCCGGTTTGATTCAATCTTTACTCCCAGCAAGGGTAATATGTCATCAAAAAAATCCATCGGGCGGCTAAGCAGGCTACCCTCACCGGTGATCGTTACCGGCTTATCACTTAATGCAGCAATGGGTGTAAACATCCTGATGCTTAGCCCGCTTTCTCCACAGTTGATCTCTGCTGACACGGGTTTAACCCCCTCACTATGGATAATAATCCTGTCATTTTCCAATACAACCCTGGCTCCCAGTTTCTGTATAATATCCATAGCTGCCTTATCATCATTGCTATGCCCCGGGTTATGCAGTACGGATGAACCTTTTGCCAACAAAGCTGCTGCCAGTGCCCGCTGCATCGAACTTTTGGAAGCAGGGGCCCGGATCGTTCCTTTTAATGTAGAAGGTTGAATGGTAACAGTCACGTTATATTTCTTGTAATAATTTATTTAAATGACGAAGCGGTATAGACCGGGTAACACCTTTACCGATTTTCTCCAGCATAACATAATGTATATTCTTTCTTTCCCGCTTCTTATCCATTTTGAGTACTTCAAATACTTTTTGCAGATCAAAAGAAGCATAGGTAGGAAGTCCATAGTTATCCAATACCTTCACTACCCTTTCAGTTTGCCTGAAGCCGGTAAGTTTTTCCGAAATATGGAGAGCATAGGTCATCCCGATGGCTACGGCCTGCCCATGCAACAATTCATACTGGTTTTCCAGTGCATGTCCTAATGTATGCCCGAAATTGAGCAGCCGCCTTTCCCCATTCTCAAACTCGTCCCGCTGTACAATTTTTGTTTTCAGCAGCGCATTGCTTCGAACCAGTGCCGATAATAATTTTTTATTCGTACGGAAAGTTTTGAACTGGTTTTCTTCGAGCAGCCTGAACATGGCTGCATCTTTTATACAGGCATGTTTGATGATTTCGGCAAAACCATTCTCCCATTCCCGTTGTGGCAGGGTACGGAGAAAGTCCGTGTCGTGGAGAATAAAATTGGGCTGCCGGATAAGGCCCACCATATTTTTGTAAACCCCGACATCAATCCCGTTTTTGCCGCCGACGGAAGCATCTACCAGTGCCAGTAAAGAAGTGGGAATAAATCCAAAAGAAATGCCCCTCATATAAATGGAAGCGGTATAACCCGTGATATCTGTAATGACCCCGCCTCCCACGCCAACCAGCAGCGTTTTACGATCCGCTTCCATGTCGATCAACTGTCCGATCACCGCATCGACCGTAGACTGCACCTTAAACGATTCCCCCGGTTTCAGCACGATCGTATTCCAGCCCTTGAACCGCCGTGAATGTAAATCATAAATATGTTCATCAGTGATCAATACCGTGGATGCCGGGGCTGAGATCTTTTTTAGCGTTGCTATTCCCGCATCGAAATAAAAATCCGTGGCCGAACCTGAAAAACGAATCGATTTTTTTTGCATTCCCTTTCTTTAATCCGGAACAATGAGTAACAATACTAAGAGTCCATTACTTTTTTCTGGTGATTGATACTTTCCATATGCACGGCATCAAAATATTTGGTAATGAACTCCTGGCTCAGTCCCAGGGCATCGCCCTTACGGAAAGCCCGTTCGAGGATTTCATTCCAGCGGCTGGTTTGCAGGATCGTGATATTATTTTCCCGCTTGTAGATCCCGATTTGTTCGGCGATCTTCATGCGCTGACCTAAGATCTGCATCAGTTCATCATCCAGGTGGTTGATCTGTTGCCTGAGTTTTTCCAGGGCAGCATGAAATTCTTCGGAATTAATATCTTCTTTCCGCCAAATGATGGCTTCCAGCATTTCCTTAAGACGTTCCGGCGTTACCTGCTGTTTGGCATCGCTCCATGCATTATCGGGATCGATATGGCTTTCGATCATCAGCCCGTCGTAATCGAGGTCAATCGCCCGCTGCATTACATCCAGCAATATATCCCGGCGGCCACAAATATGCGAGGGATCATTGATCATCATCATACCGGGGTTACGCCGCTTCATCTCGATGGCCAGGTGCCACATCGGCGCATTCCGGTATTCGGTATTACCATAAGTATGAAAGCCGCGATGGATCAGGCCGATTTTTTTTATCCCAACCCGGGCCACTCTTTCCACGGCACCGCTCCATAATTCAAGATCCGGGTTGATGGGGTTTTTGATCATTACCGGGATATCCACCCCGCGTAATGCATCCGCCACTTCCTGCACGCTGAATGGATTCACCGTTGTGCGGGCACCTATCCATAACACATCCACATCAAAGGTCAGAGCATCCTGGACCTGCTTGCCGGTAGCAACTTCTACGGTAGTAGGCAGGCCGGTGAGTTTTTTTGCCTGTTGCAACCAGGGCAATCCTTTTGCCCCAATTCCCTCAAACATCCCGGGTTTGGTACGGGGTTTCCAGATCCCAGCCCGCAGCATGTCTACTTTACCAGTAGCTGCCAGCCGTTGCGCCGTTTCCAATACCTGGGTTTCCGTTTCAGCACTACAGGGGCCACTGATCACCAGGGGTCTTTTTTCCCATGTCTGAAGAATCCGATCAGGGGAAGTTTGTTCTGCTGTCTGCATTGTACAAATTTAATTTATTTACAAAGTCATTTGGGTTTGATCATCAGGATCAAGGACCCGGTCAATGATTTTTATTTGGTCTTTTCCTTTAATAATTTTTCAATAACTGGCTTTGCCCTTACATAAGCCTCGGTTTCCGCCTGGGCATCAATTGGCCCACCCAGCCAGGAAGCTTTGATTTTATTATCTCTTCCTATCACAAACAAGGTGGGGTAACCCGGCTTGCCGAAAAGTTCCACCACCTTCAATGCTTCAGGTACTACCTCAAAGTCGAGTTTATATTTTGGATAAAAAGTTTGCTCCAGCCTTTCCTTTGTTTCATACGTCATAGAGAGAAATACCACTTCTTTATTATCCCGGTATTCACTCACCAGGCGGTTTAAAGCCGGTAACTCTTTTATGCAGGGCAGGCAATCAATAAACCAGAAATTCAGCACAACGATTTTTCCTTTCAGTTTTCGCGGGCTCAGTTTGGCACCTTTTAAAGTCCGGACAGAAAAAGAAGGGATCTTTTTTTCACGCATACATTCCTGCCAGAGTGTAAAACGCTCACCGGGCCCAATCGTCGAGTCACCCGGAAAATATATATCTCTTACACATTTTTGCAGCGCATTCTGGGCAATTGCCATTCCTGTGCAGCAGCAGAAAAGGAGAAATAGGGTAATTTTTTTCATAGATCATTTAATTATGCGTCGTATTTTATTGGCGTCCTCGATCAGGTTTCGCAAATAAACATGGTCACCGCTTTCAATACTCACTTTGAATTTTTTCAATTGTTCGATATGCTCATTCAGCACATCCAGGACATTTTCCCGGTTTTGTAAAAAGATGGGCACCCACATAGCGGGGTTGCTTTTTGCCAGCCGCACCGTGCTTTCAAAACCAGCCGAAGCTAATTCGAAAATGGCATTTTCTTCCTTTTCTTTCTGCAATACCGTATTGGCGAGGGCAAAAGAAGTAATATGGGAAATATGGCTCACATAAGCTGCGTGCAGGTCATGGGCCCGGGCATCCATTTCCAGTAAATGCATCCCGATTTTTTTGAACATATTGCGGGTCCATTCCACTGCATCTGCATCACTTTCCTCCGCATTACAAATGATCACTGCCTTGTTTTCATAGGCGCCACGCACGGCCGCCTGGGGTCCGCTGTATTCGGTACCCCACATCGGGTGCGTGGCAACATATCTCCCCCTTTTGGGATGATTATCTAGTGCATCAATCAATTGGCTCTTGGTAGAACCCAGGTCAATCACGATCTGCTTATCGACCTGGTCCATCAGCGAAGGCAGCAATTCAACCAGTTTATCTACGGGTATGGCCAGGATAATGACTTCGGACTCCCGAATGGCTTCAGGCAAAGGGAGGACCTCATCCACCAGTTCCAGTTCCAGTGCTTTTTGCGCATGCAAAGGATCCAGTTCCACGCCGATCAGCCGGGATGAAATCTTCTTTTCGTGCAACTG
>DASUMO010000234.1:0-18627 GCA_036277695.1 Chitinophagaceae bacterium | reverse complement strand
ATCGTTTCTTCGAGGTATTCCAGGTTGAAAGGTTTTACAATAAATGCATCAGCCTGTGATTTGATACCGGCTATTTGTTCTGAAATGCTGCCCTTGGCCGTTAATAAGATGATGGGAATATGCGAAGTTCTGATGTCCTGCTTCAATGTTTCAGTGATCTGCAGGCCATCCTGGCCCGGTAAAAGAATATCGGAAATGATCAGGTCGGGAACAATGTCAAATGCCGCTGTTATTCCTTTTTCACCATTATCGGCTTCATGTATTTCATAACTTTCACCCAGTCTTTTTTTCAAAAATGCCCGCAAGTCATCATTATCTTCTATGATCAAAATCGATCGGTCTCTTTCATAAATACCATTTGCCTCCTCCCGCAATTCTACAGGCTCCATGTCTGTGGTGTATATCTTCACATCTTCATAAGTATGGATCAGCGAAGCTTTCTCAGCCAGGATTTCATCCGCGTGCAAATGCGCTTTCCCAATCGGAAGTTTGATTTCAAAAGCAGTCCCCTTATTCTTTTCGCTTTTTACCGTAATGGATCCACGGTGCAGATCGATCAGTTCCTTTGAGAGAGACAAACCCAATCCGCTGCCACGAAAACTGGTTTGTCCCTGGTAAAACAATTCGAAAGCATGAGTGGTATCCATGCCAATCCCCGTGTCTTCTACTTTGATCACGGCCATGTTTTCCGCCGTGAGTTTATCGATGGTTACGGTAATGGATCCGTTTTCACCTGTAAACTTGAAAGCGTTGGAGAGCAGGTTGAAAAATACTTTATCCAGCATCGTCAAATCAAACCATACATTCAGACCCTGCACCTTGCTGTTGATCTTATACGAGATCGATTTCTTTTGCGCAATGCCGCGGAAGGATTTGGCTATTTCCGATACAAATTCTGAAATATTATTTTCCGTCGCATGAAGCTTCATTTTCCCTTCTTCTATCTTCCTGAAGTCCATCAGCTGGTTGATCAGCCGCAAAAGCCGTATGGAATTTCGTTGGATAAAGTCAAGATTATTCCTGATGGTAAAATGAAGTTTGGGTGAGGATAAGGCATCCTCCAACGGACCCATGATAAGTGTAAGCGGAGTTCGTAGTTCATGCGAGATATTGGTAAAGAAGTTGAACTTGGCATCGGTTGCTTCTTTCACTTTCGCCATCAGTTCGATCTACTGGTTGCGCTGGTTTGCAATTTCCTCTTTCTGCAGGGCCAGTTTTTTATTAGTCTTTTTATTTTCCTGCAAATAATAATAGAGAATACCACCAAATATCAAAGCAAGAGCCAGCGTCGTCGAAATCGCCAGGATAATATTAGTTTGGTTTTTAGTAATGGTAATTTGCTCTTCGATCTTTTTTTGCCGTTCATCGATATCATCCTGCTGTGCCAGCAACTTTTCATTTTGCAAGCGCATGATCCTGACATTGGTGGAATCAATGACAGTAGTGGACAACTCAGTTTCTTTCAAGTAAGGCTTCTTTTCCAAGATATTGACAGCCATTTGAATGGCTTCTTCACCGCCGGTTGGATAAAGTATGGTGGCTTTCAGAATGCCTCTTTCCACCAGGTCGATACCGCCGTTTTCGCCCGGCAGGCCGTCAATGCCGATGATCTTTATCTGTTGATCGAGTCCCAGCTTCTTACATACTTTATGAGCAGCAAAGCCAAGGCGATCGTTTTGTGCAAAGATCAAATCAATATCAGGGAGCGATTGTAGTTTTTCGGTAAACTGTTTTTCCCATTCAGCCGGGTACTTATCCAAATCGGCACTGAATCTTGGAAAGGTTTTAATGCCTGTGTATTTTTTTATTTCATCGGTGAAACCGGTGTGGCGACCAATATCCGCCGATGAGCCTTTATCGGGACCGGCTATTTCGAGAACATTTCCTTTACCTTTTAAAAGTGCATTGGCATAGGCGCCGGCATCTGAACCTATTTTGTAGTTGTTGGCCCCTATAAAGGCCGTATAGTTTTTTGCCAGTGTACTCCTGTCAACCAATATGACCGGGATGCCTTTGGCATAGGCCTTTTCGATAATGGGTGCGATGGGTTCTGCTTCAGCGGGGATAGCGATCAGCAGGTCAACTTTTTCGTCAATCAATTCCCTGATTTGGGCAACCTGTTTGG
Source organism: Chitinophagaceae bacterium (assembly GCA_036277695.1). Classification (GTDB taxonomy): domain Bacteria; phylum Bacteroidota; class Bacteroidia; order Chitinophagales; family Chitinophagaceae; genus CADEDV01. The sequence continues at coordinate 16,502 of DASUMO010000234.1, read as the reverse complement.
CAGCGCTGAGGTTGGCATCTTTTACGATCAGCTCTATTTCGGGATGAAAGGACAGTTCCCTTTGCACTTCCTTCTGCATGGTCTGTCTCCAGGCATCGCCAAAAGTGCACTGGGAAAAACCAATACGATATTTTTTTTCCTGTTTGTGGCCGGAGCAGGAAAAAAGAAAAATGGACAGGCACAGGATAAAAAACACCCCTGCCTTTCCAATTCCACGCTTTTTCATTCCACAGCAATAAGCAAACAGTTGGACAAGCATGCCTGCAAGTTGATGTATTTTTTAGAATTCCCTTTCTAATAATGTTTGCCTTTGTTTTAATCCCGTTTCCCCGGCAATTTTCGGGAACATACAATGAAATTTTTTTAGAAAAAGCGGAAACAAATTTTGAAAAGGCAGTGTACAGTTTTTCAATAACTGCCAATTAAATCTTTGAAAATTAGCTTGTTAAAGTTTTTTGACCAGTCGTTACAAATTCAAATGATTTTGAAACGATAGTGAAAGGCAATTGGGCTGACCGGCGACCATATTTGTCGCAGAAATTATTGCCATATGAACAGAAGAAATGTATTTCTTTGGTCGCTGGTCATTGCCCTGGGCGGTTTTCTCTTTGGATTTGATACAGCAGTTATCTCCGGTGCCGAACAATCAATACAGAAATACTGGACCCTTACCACTGCCGAACACGGTTTCACTGTTTCCATCGCTTTAATAGGAACCATCATCGGTGCCTTATTAGGATCAGTACCCTCCGACAAACTGGGCCGTAAGAAGACACTTTATATTATTGCTTTCCTATACCTGGTATCCTCACTTGGTACCGCACTGGCCAACAATTGGTATGTGTTTTTGGCTTTCCGTTTTTTGGGTGGCCTGGGAGTTGGCGCATCATCCGTTACCGCACCTATTTATATCTCAGAAATCTCACCGGCAGAAGAAAGAGGTAAATTGGTTGGTTTATTTCAGTTCAATGTGGTATTCGGCATCGTCGTCTCTTATTTTTCCAACTATCTTATCGGGCAAACAGGGGAAAACGCCTGGCGGTTGATGCTGGGGATACAAGCTGTTCCCGCAGCCATTTTCTTTTTCCTGTTGCGATTTGTACCGGAAAGCCCCCGCTGGCTCATCATGAAAAAGGGCAAGGTGGAGGAAGCCCGTGAAATATTTAAGACCATCAACCCGGCTACTGCTGATAAAATAATCACTGAAATAGAAACTACAGACAAAGAAGAAAAAGAGATTCTCCAAAAAGATCCTTTGTTTTCCAAACGATATAAAACACCCGTGATGCTGGCGATATTGTTTGCGGTATTCAACCAGGTATCGGGTATCAATGCCATCATTTATTATTCACCCCGCATTTTTGAAATGACCGGCCTTGGTGAAAATTCAGCCCTGTTATCCACCGCCGGCCTGGGATTGATCAACTTTACTTTCACACTGCTTGCCATGAATTTTATCGATCGCATCGGTAGAAGAACACTGATGCTGATCGGTTCGCTGGGATTGATATTTACACTGGCGATGGTTTCCTGGTCTTTTTATGCCCAAAGTTTTAATGGCTTTATTGTCCCGGTATTCTTATTTATCTATATCGCTTTTTTTGCTTTCTCACAAGGCGCAGTGATCTGGGTTTTCATTTCAGAAATATTTCCCAACCAGGTAAGAGCAAAGGGTCAAACATTGGGCAGCACCACGCATTGGATAATGGCTGCAGCAATTGCTTTTTCTTTTCCCTACCTGGCGGAGAAAGCAGGAGGCGGTAACACGTTTCTTTTCTTCTGTATCATGATGTGTTTACAGTTCATTTTTGTGTGGAAGGTAATGCCGGAGACAAAAGGAAAATCGCTGGAGCAGATCGAGCACACATTGGTGTTGCATTAAACAGGTTTAGTAGTTACAATCAAAAACGCCTGACATGACCGATGCAAAAAAAATAGTTTGTTTTGGTGAAATCTTATGGGACATACTTCCGGCAGGAGCCGTGCCCGGCGGTGCTCCGATGAATGTGGCTTATCACCTTCGCAAACTGGGATTAGATCCGGGAATTGTAACCCGCGTAGGTATTGATGAACGGGGGAAAAAGCTTATTAACCTGTTGAATGAAAATGGCGTAACCACGGATCATATTCAGTTGGACTATGATATTCCAACCGGTGTCGTCAATGCAGCAGCCAACGAGCAGGGCGAAATGCAATATGATATTGTTGCATCGGCAGCCTGGGACTTTATTGCGCTGGATGATGTTACAGTTGAACTGGTAAACGAAGCAAGTTATTTCATCTTTGGCAGTCTTGTTAACCGAAACCCCGCTTCAAGAAATACGCTGTTTGCTTTATTAGAAACTGCCCAACAAAAAGTTCTTGATATTAACCTGCGTCCACCGCATTTCAACCGTCATTTGGTAGAAGACTTGTTGAGTCGGGCTGATATCATAAAAATGAATAGTGCGGAACTGGAATTAATCACCGGTTGGTTTACCAGGTATAAAACGATGACTGACCGGATCGCTATCATACAAGACAGATTCCAGGTGCCCCGCATTATTGTTACGATGGGCGCCGATGGCGCCATGGTGAAAATAGAAGGTGAACTCTACGGGCACCCCGGCTTTGTGGTCGATGTTGCTGATACCATCGGGAGCGGCGATTCATTCCTGGCTGCTTTTCTTTTCAAACAATTAAATCATTCCGGACCCAACGAGTCGCTGGCTTTTGCCAGTGCCTTAGGTGCATTAGTCGCTTCCAAAACCGGTGGTTGGCCCGTCTACGAAATAAACGATATCCATAAACTGGCTGCTTCACAAAAAGCTGTACCATTCAATAACTATAACTACTGTCAATGAAAAACAACAATGTTGCTTATGCGAATCTTTTCCCCGATGATCCGGTTTACCCCGGTTCTCATCCATGCTTTCATCTGCTACCGTACGGCAGGATAATCATGGACTCTTATTCACGCTGAACATGAACGTTATTAATTTTTTAAACTTAAAAAATGCCATTATGAGAAGGCTGCTATTCCTGTTCCTGCTGCTGTTGCTGGCAATAGCTTCATTTGCACAGCTAAAAACTATTACCGGTACCGTTACAGCTAAATCGGACAAAACACCATTACCGGGTGTTTCTGTTCAATCAAAAAATAAAACGGTGCTGACAGATGTAATGGGAAAATTTTCCATTGAAGCGTCACTGGGTGACGAGCTCACACTGACTTCAGTGGGAAGAAAGCCTGTTACATTCAAAGCAACCGGCGACAACCTGAATTTCGATGTTGAGATGGAAGAAAGTATCAAGGAGGAAGAAGTTGTAGTAGTTACCGGTTACACGGCGCAACGTAAAAAGGATCTGACCGGCGCTGTAGCCGTTGTAGACCTGGCGCCGGTTAAAAACAACAGTTCGGGCAATACCATGCAGGCCTTACAAGGCCGTGTTGCCGGTTTGTATATTGAAAAAAATGGGGGGTCACCCAACGGTAGCAACTCCCGCATCCTGATAAGGGGATCGAACACATTAGGTGTAAATGATCCGCTTTATATCATTGATGGAATACCTACTACCAGGCCGGAAGTCTTTCAAAACCTGGACCCCGCTGTGATCGCATCGGTGCAGGTATTAAAAGATGCGTCAGCCGCCTCTGTTTACGGTGCCCGTGCCTCGAATGGCGTTATTATCGTTACTACTAAAAATGGCGGCAATACCGATGGTAAAGTAAACTTTCAATTTAACTCAAGCGTTTCCGCTCAGTCAGAAAAAGCATCCCGCTTTGATATGCTGAATTCTGTTGACAGGGGCAAAGCATTGTGGCAAGCTTCAGTGAATGACAGGCAGGATCCTGCGGGTGCTTATGGTGAAATCTATGATTTCAGTTGGAACAATGACTTTGATAATCCTGTATTGAACTCTGTAACGGTGAAACCATTTGTTGGGGGCGATCAAAATACACCCGCAGGCAATACCGACTGGCAGGATGTAATGTATAAAACAGGTTTGGTAACCAATAATAGCTTAACTGCTTCGGCTGGTAACAGGAATTCATCCCTGGAAGTAAACCTGGGTTATTATAAAAACACCGGCATGCTGAGATATACAGGTTATGAACGCATGAGCGGAAGCATCAATGCTATTACAAGAGGGTTTAATAACAAAGCTACATTTGGCGTCAACATCCGTGTTGCCAATTCGAATGAAACATTGGTATCAAGAGATATTGGGGGTGCATCAACCACGGGGTTAGCCGTTACATTGGCGCCAACGATTCCTGTTTATCAAAAAGACGGCGTCACATTTGCGGGTGCATCTGGTGCCGGCTATTCCGACAGGAACAATCCTTTGCACATGCAGTATTTGTCAAGATGGGACAACGCAAACCGCTTGTCATCTTTTGGTAGTGCGTTTATAGAAATACAACCCATCCGCAACTTGTTTTTCAAATCAACGCTGGGTGCTGACTATGCTACTTACCTGAACAAAACCATTTTACCAACATTTAACGAAGGTGCGTTTAACCGGACAACCAATAGCCTGACCCTGGATGAAAACAAATATTTGAGTCATACTTTTTCCAACACGGTTCGCTACAACTGGGATTTGAACAGCGATAATAACTTCAAATTCCTCGCCGGTACAGAGTATATCAAAACAGATCTTGACTATAAAAACACCCGGAAAGAAGGCTTCACCATTCAAACCGAGGAATACTTCACCTTAAGTGCCGGTACCGGTAATACCAAGGTTGTTGGGGGTTCAACTGGCAACCGATTGTTTTCATTGTTTGGTCGTATTGACTATAACCATGACGATCGGTACCTCGCATCAGTAACACTTCGCCGGGATGGTTCTTCCCGTTTTGGTGAGGACAACCGGTATGGTTTTTTCCCAGCCGCTTCTGTTGGTTGGAGAATAGACCGGGAGTCTTTTATGCTGGATAGCAAGCTTTTTACTGAATTAAAACTAAGAGCCGGTATTGGTCGTGTGGGTAACCAGCAGATTGGTGACTTAAGCCGCTTTGGATTGTTTGACACAAGATATGGAACAGCGTTGTCCGATTTGGTTGGCGGATTCTGGGAGCAGTACATGAATATCGGAACAGCTTATGCGCTGGCTGGCGGGAATACCGGAATACTGCCATCAGGTTTTGTTCAAACTCAGGCTGCGAACTCAAGGTTGAAATGGGAAACCACCGATGAAGTGAATGCAGGTGTTGATTTCGCCTTGCTAAAAAATAAAATTTTTGGGTCGTTCGACTATTTTTCCAGGAAGACAACAGGTATTCTTATCACTCCACCCATTGCATCAGCTTTAGGTGAAGGGCAGCAAAAAACAGTGAATGGTGCATCCAAAACCAACAAGGGCTGGGAGTTAGTGCTCGGCTATCGTGGTGAAAGAATCGGTGACTTTGCGTACAACGTGCAATTAAATTTTGCGCATTTCAGGGATAAGATCACAGAGTTGCCAGAGGTAGTACGTCCGGCTTACCCGGGTAATTTGGTAAATACCATTATCGGTCATTCACAATTTGACATCTTTGGTTACAAGACCGCTGGATTGTTCCAATCACAAACTGAAGTAAATGGTGCACCTGCACAAATTGGCGCTGGCCCCGGCAGGATCCGATATGTAGACATCAATAATGATAAAGTCATCAATGACCTGGACCGCACCTGGATCGGAACTACACTTCCAGATCTGGAATATGGTATCCGGATAGATGCCAACTATAAGAAGTTTGACCTATCCCTATTCGGTTCGGGTGTGGCAGGCAGGGAAGGATTTGATGTGTATACTGTTTTCAATAACCTGATGAAGAGCAGGGAGAATGTTGGACCTGGTGTATTCGATGGCTGGACACCTACTCATACCGATACAAAAGTGCCAGCATTAACATTAAAGGATAATAACAACGAAGGCCGCACTTCAGATTATTTCATGGTGAGCACTTCTTATTTCAAAATGAGAAACCTGCAGCTGGGATACAGTCTGGGGAAGAAATCTGTTTTCTCAAAACTGCGTTTCTTCCTAATGGCGGAAAATCTGTTCTGGTTTAAAAGTAAAGACTATTTAAGCCCCGACCCGGAAAGAATAGACCTGGGCCCTATACCTGTACCTAAGATTTACACATTGGGTATCAACGCATCATTTTAAGTAAATCAAAAACGTAATCAAAATGCAAAAGAAAAATATAATAGCTGTCATCGTTTCAGGAATGCTGCTGGCCAGTTCCTGTAAAAAACAACTGGATTATATACCAACTGGTGTATTATCCTCGGCAGACCTCACCTCTCCCTCTGCAATAGAAGGCCTTGTTACGGCTGCCTATGCCGGGATCGGTAATGGAGATATGATTGGCCCTATTTATAGCAACTGGGTCTATGGAAGTGTTCGTTCAGACGATGCTTATAAAGGAGGCGGTGGGACCGGCGATGTGGGAGAAATTGATGCCATGGAGCACTACAACCTGGTAACACCAACAATGGATGCATTTGTTTCTCGCACCTGGAAAAATTTATTTAAATCTATCTCCCGGGCTAATGTGGCTCTTCGTGCCGTGAATGCATTGGCGGAATCAGACTTTCCACAAAAAAAATCCCGGATAGCCGAGTTGAAATTTTTGCGTGGTCACAGTTATTTTACCATGAAATTGTTGTACAGGAATATTCCCATCTTTGATGAGAATGCAACCGATGAAGAAATTCTCAAAGTATCAAATGACTTGCCCGAGGAAGAATCATGGAATAAGATAGCTGACGATTTTCAACATGCAGTTGATAATTTGCCGGAAACCCAGTCACAACTTGGCAGACCCACGAAATACGCCGCCCAGGCTTACCTGGCAAAATTGAGATTGTTCCAGGCTTACGAACAAAATACAACTCATCAGGTAGTGAATATCAACCAAACGAGGTTGCAGGAAGTTGTTACCTTAACTCAATCAGTTATTGCGTCCGGCAAATTTTCATTGAGTTTTGATATAGCTGATAATTTTTTACCTGAAACAGAAAATGGTCCTGAATCAATTTTTGCAATCCAGTTTACGATTAACGACGGTACTACATCCGGCCGGTTGAATTATGAAGATGGATTGAACTACCCACATGGAGCGCCGCAATATGGTTGCTGTGGTTTTCATGCCGGCAGTCAAAACCTGGTAAATGCGCATACCACGGATGCGAATGGGCTGCCCAACTTTATGACATTTAATAATAGTATTGCTGATTTACAAACAGCTACGGTGGATGTGCGTCTCGATCATACTGTCGGTATTGACGGTCATGTGTATAAGTATGATAACACCAGACTTTTCAGCAACAGCTGGGTGCGTGACCCGGGTGTATACGGAAATTTTCATACGATGCGTAACCAGCAACTGGCCAACAGTCCTTCCTATTTTAAAAACGGTCCTTTTATGGGCGTTGCAAAAAACTATGATATTATTCGTTACGATGAAGTGTTGCTGATGCAGGCAGAAGCGTATATAGAATTGGGCCAGCATGATAAAGCCCTGCCTTTGATCAATCAGATCAGGGCAAGAGCAGCAGCAAGTACCGGCAGGTTAAAAAAATTAGATGGCACGTTTGCATCGATGTATAATGTACAGCCTTACCCGGCTGCTGGTTGGACACAGTCATATGCCCGTCAGGCTTTGCAATGGGAGAGAAGATTGGAGTTCGCCACGGAAGGTCATCGTTTCTTTGACCTGGTAAGATGGGGAATCGCCGCGCCAACATTGAATCAGTATATCGCTGTTGAAAAAACAAGAAGAACATTTTTGGCAACGGCTGTTTTTACGGCAGGAAGAGATGAGTACTTACCCATCCCTCAATCCGAGATTACATTTACAAATGGATTGTATAAACAAAACCCGGGCTACTAGTTTGATTAAAAGAGGCGAATGGATCCACAAAGGCCAATCCTGAATTTTGCGAATGGCCTTTGTGAGTGTCCCGGAATGACAGACAAATAATTAAGCTGAGTTAAGTTTTTGGGTATGCCGATGAAATGCGGGGGTACCGGTAAATTGACATTTAATTTTTTAATGGGAATAGAATTGTATATATGAAATTTTTGAAATACAGTATAATCAGTTTTGTGATTGTCTCCTGCGATGCTGTGAAAAGTGTGCCCTACAGTGAATACCGGGAACAACACCGCCCACAAATTCATTTCTCGCCAAAATCAAAATGGATGAATGATCCCAATGGCATGGTTTATCATGACGGGGTGTATCATTTGTTTTATCAGCATTATCCCGACAGCACGATATGGGGACCTATGCACTGGGCCCATGCCACCAGTCAGGACCTCGTTCACTGGCAGCACCAGCCGATAGCTTTATATCCTGATAGTTTGGGCTATATTTTTTCGGGTAGTGCGGTCATGGATATTGACAATACCTCTGGTTTTGGCAAAGATGGCAAAGTGCCGATGATCGCTGTTTTCACTCATCATGATCCAACAGGCGAAAAAAATGGCAGCAATGTTTTTCAAAATCAAAGTATCGCCTATAGCCTGGATGAAGGACAAACATGGACCAAGTATGCCGGGAATCCTGTTTTAAAAAACCCGGGTATCCGTGACTTCCGTGATCCCAAAGTGAGTTGGTACGAAGAAGGAAAGAAATGGATCATGACACTGGCGACACTTGATCATATCACCTTCTATTCATCAAAAAACCTGAAGAACTGGGTTAAGGAAAGTGAGTTTGGAAAAGAGTTTGGTGCACATGGCGGTGTATGGGAATGTCCTGATTTGTTTGCACTGGATTATAATGGCGAAAAAGTATGGGTATTGCTGGTGAGCATTAACCCCGGCGGACCCAATGGCGGATCTGCTACGCAGTATTTCACAGGCCGCTTTGATGGCAGCACGTTTACACCTTTTCAAACAGATACAAGATGGATTGACTACGGTACAGATAACTATGCCGGCATCACCTGGTCGAATACGGGTAACAGGAAAATATTTATTGGATGGATGAGCAACTGGCAATATAGCAATATCGTTCCCACGCAAACTTGGCGCGGTGCGGCTACCATTGCCCGTGATTTGCAGTTAGAAAAAATCGGTGGCAAATATTTTGTCAGCTCCCGTCCCGTTAAAGAACTGGAGGTGATACAAACCAGCGCTGTCGTGTTACAGGATATTGCTGCCTCCAATTTTGACCTGGTTTCAAAAACAGGTAAACCCAACGGTCCTTATGAAATATCGCTAACATCGGATGCGATTAAATCGTACAGCATTCAATTTTCCAATGAGGCCGGTGAAAGATTAATAGTAGGCTATGACAAAGCGGCCAACAACTATTTTATCGATCGAACACAATCGGGTATTATTTCTTTTGAGAAAGGATTTGCCGCCAAACATGTGGCTCCGCGACTAGCGTCCGGCGACAAAACGAATCTTACGCTGCTGCTGGATAATGCCTCTGTTGAATTGTTTGCCGATAAGGGTCTTACCGTGATGACCGATATATTTTTTCCCAACGCACCGTTTACAAAAATTCAGATCCAAAGCGATGGCCTGTTTGTGAAAGAACTGAAGTATGTGCCTTTGAAAACAATCTGGAAATAACAGGAGTTAAATCCGGCTGCAGTTATGCATGCATTTCCAAAATAACCTGATAGTTGTCCGGTACGGGACAAGTTGAGGTTAGAAAACAATAATCGAAAGACACATGAAATATTTATTGAACCTGCTAATAGTGATCGGGTTATCCAAAGGCGGCTGGACGCAACCCAGTAAGACTATTCCGGCCTTTCAGTTTACTACGCTGGATGGCTTGGTGTTTAAACAAACTGATTTGCCAGCTGGCAAAATGACTTTCTTTATTTATATGGAAACAGATTGTGAGCATTGTCAGCGAGCTGTAGAGTACGTAAACAGGCATTACCAGGAGTTTAAGAAGGTTTCAGTTTATCTCGTCAGTATGAATAGTCCGGCAAGGATTAATCAGTTTATCAATCAGTTTGGAAAGACTTTAGCGCGCCAAAAAAATGTAGTGGTGCTTCAGGATACCCGTTATGATTTTATCAGTCAGTTCAAGCCCTGGAAATCTCCTGGTATGTTTTTATACTCGGTGGATAAAAAATTGTTGTTATATGGCGATAATGAGAAGAAGATAAGTGAGTTTATAAAAAGGATTAAAGCCTGATCAGTAAAAATTACTTTTGTACAAAATCCGACGAAAATTTACATTCGTTTATTGTTCATTGCCTCATAAAGGAAATTAGGTGAGTCAATCGGTGAGTCGTCAATTTGCAATTCTAAATAAATAACAGGCAATATATCCTGAGGAGAGTTACATTTCCTCTATTTCTGTCAAACAGCAGCTCAGGCAACTTTTTTTACCAGTTTTAAGGAAAGATGCCGGGGTGGCCGATCGGGGCGGTCTCGAAAACCGTTGTCCGTTTAGGCGGATCCAGGGTTCGAATCTCTTCTCTCCGCGTTCGCCCACCGAATGCTAAGCGTAGGTGGACGTTCATTTTGTGGGTTTCAGCGTCCGATAGTTTTTTGGACCAGGGATCGTAATCCCCGCGCTCACGATTCACCATTCACCTTTGACCATTCACAAACTACAGCAACGGCGAAACCAACCTCGCTGCCCTTTCTTTGAGTTGTTGGAAAACAGGTCGTTTGCACCATTCATCTACATCGAGTTTTTCAGCATGTTTTAAGTCTTCAAAAAAGACTTCGCGGAGCTGGAGAGCAGTTTCTTCGTTATATACAATAGCATTGACTTCAAAATTCAGGTCAAAACTTCGCTGGTCCATATTGGCAGTCCCTACAATCGCGATCTTCCGGTCAGCAACCACGGTCTTGGCATGTACAAACCCCTTTTTATATAAATAAACCTCCACGCCAGCTTTTAATAAATCCTCATAATAAGATCTGCCCGCTGCGGTTACCAGTTTCGAGTCCGACTTATAAGGTACCAGCAGTTTTACTTTGACACCTCCCAGGGCGGATACAATAATGGCATCCATAATACTGTCGCCGGGGATAAAATAAGGTGTGGTAATGAGGATTTCCTCGCTGGCCAGGTGAACCGCCTGCAATAAGGAAAATAATATGGTGGGAAAGTCAGAATCAGGCCCGCTGGCCGCCATCTGCACCACTTTATTCCCCCTGACGGGAAAAGAAGCGGCGGGAGGAAATAATTTATTATCTGGCTTCACCTCTTGCTTGGAACAAAAATTCCAGTCGCATAAAAACAGGTATTGAAGATAATGGGTGCCGGGTCCATCAATCCGCAGATGGGTATCGCGCCAGAACAGCCGGCCGCTTCCGCTTTCCTGATTAACATAGCGATCGCTCACATTAATACCTCCTACAAAGGATGTTTGCCCATCTACCACGATTATCTTCCTGTGGTTGCGATAGTTAAGCCGGTTGGCCAGCGCAATAAACAGGATCCGGTGAAATGGAAAAGCTTTTACCCCGGCAGCCCTAAGCCTGGGTACCAGCTTTTTCCGGATCGAACGGCTGCCGAAATCATCATAAATAAAGCGGACCTCCACCCCTTCCTTCGCTTTTTGCACCAAAATATTTTCAATCGTCCTGCCAATCTCATCATCATCATAGATGTAATATTCGATATGGATATGGTGACGGGCCTGCCGCAGTGCTTCTAAAACATCCGGGAACTTGGTTTCCCCGTTCACCAGGAGTTTGACCACATTATTGGCTGTCAACGGACTCATGCTGTCTTTGAGCAGCATCAGGGCCAGTTCTTTATTGCTTTGCAAAGGTTCATCTCCCTGTTCCATAATTTTATGGGAGTATTTAAAAACATCTTCCCGCAGCTTCTGCTCCAATTGCTTATTATCAAATAGCTTTTTGCTGTACATCTTTCGCTTTCGGTAATTAATACCGAATGAGAAATAAATGATCATCCCGATCACCGGCAGAAAAATGGAAACCATCAGGTACGCTAATGTCTTGGTGACATTGCGTGTATCATAAATAATGCGCAGGCAAACAATAACCAGGGCAATAAAATAGACGATTCCTAAAACCAACAGCCAGTTCATTTGCATTTTTTTGAATCTGCTTCCAAGATTAAATTAAGAGAAAGTTCAATTCCGGCAAAGCAGCAAGGTATAGCTAATTAAGAAAATGATCGTTTACGACTATATTGGTCATTAATTCCACCTGTTGTGCACCTTTTTAAATTATTTTTTGCAACACTTATATATTTTCGTAATTTTCAATCATCAAACTGCGCCATATGAGTAAAGTCTTTTCAATACTTAACAGGAAAGGGAATACGATCATCAGTGTATCACCGGATACAACTGTCCTGGAAGCATTGAAAATTATGGCAGAAAAGAACATCGGGTCCATCATCGTTACCAAAGACAATAATTACCAGGGCATCGTAACCGAACGGGATTATTCAAGAAAAGTAATGTTAAAAGGAAAAAATTCAACCGATACAACCGTATCGGAGATCATGTCAACCGATCTGCCTTCCGTAAAACCCGATGACAGCATTGAGCTTTGCATGGAGCTGATGACCAATAACGCGATTCGTTATATGCCGGTATTTGAAGAAGGACGCCTGGCGGGAATTATTTCCATGAGCGACGTAGTAAAGGAAACAATCCTGATCCAAAAAGAAACGATCAGCCATCTCGAGAGTTATATCAATAGTTAGACTTACACACTCATTAAATATACGCGAAGCCCCGTAAGGCTTCGCTTTTTTATTTACTCATCAGTCTTTGCTTTTACGACCACGAGGTCTTTGATCTCCACTTGCATGGGCAGCAGGCCAATTTTTACCACGGCCCTTTTACCTCTCAACTCCATTACCTGGCCTACCTGGTGGTTCCGTTTCATTTTTACCGTATCACCCACTTTCACCTCACCTCCCACTTCGGCGAATTTGGAATCAATTTTTTTCTGCAACTTCCCGACTGTCTTTTTCTCGTTTTTCCTGGTCAAGAGTGCTTCCATCTGCCGGATTACTTTTGGTTTATCTTCTTCCCTGCGCCATTCGATGAGCAACTGCTTTAGCTTTCTTTCCATATCCCTGAGATAGCTGATCCTTTCCTCCGATAAGCGGTTTTGTTCTTTTAATAATTCCACCTGCTGGCGGTGTTTCTCCTTGTCCAAAACCAGTTGCATTTCTTTTTTCAGCTTTTCATTTTCCCGCATCGCCAGGTGCAGGTCTTTTTCTTTTTTCTCCAGGTCACGAAGATCCTGTTCCGTGCGGTTTAATAATTTATCCAGCCTGAACTGGTCTTCATCCACCAGTTGCCGGGCACGCTCGATAAGGTTTTTGTCCAGGCCGATCCGTTCTGCAATCGAAAACGTGTAGGAGCTTCCGGGTTTGCCGACGATCAATCTATATTGCGGTTGAAGATTTTTCTCATCAAAAGCCATCGCCCCGTTCAGGATTCCAGGAGTTTTCCCTGCCATGATCTTGAGGTTCAGATAATGGGTTGTCACGATGCCGATCGCATGACGGGTCGCCAGCTCCTGCAGGATGACTTCGGCAAAGGCACCCCCGAGATTGGGATCGCTCCCACTGCCTAATTCATCAATAAAGAACAGGGTGCGGCCATTTGCAGTTTCGATGAAATACTTCATATGGATCAAATGGCTGCTATAGGTGCTCAGTTCAAATTCCAGGCTCTGGGTATCGCCGATATGAATCATCAATTGTTTGAAAATGCCAAACTGCGAAGAGGGATTGACGGGTACCAGCAAACCGCTCTGCACCATCATCTGCAATAAACCCACAGTTTTTAACGTAACGGTTTTACCTCCCGCATTCGGTCCGCTGATCACCAGGATACGGTGCTCCTCATCCAGGGTAAGAGTAACCGGTATGGTGGGCTTGCCGGATTGCTGATTATAGAGTAAGAGCAGCGGGTGAAAAGCATCAATGAGATGGATGCCGGCTTTGTCGGTTACAAGCGGATATTCTGCTTTCATATCGCCCGCCAGTTTGGCTTTGGCCCGGACGAAATCGTAGTCCCCGAGTATGGAATGCCAATCGCTCAGCAAACCGGCATAGGCAGCTAATTTGGACGTAAGTTCCCGGAGGATACGATAGACTTCTTTTCTTTCTTCATTTTCCAGTTCATGTACTGCATTGTTGAGCTCTATCGTTTCTTCCGGTTCAACGAAGGCGGTCTTTCGGCTGTCACTCTCCCCGTGAAGGATACCCTTTACAGTTCTTTTTTGTTCCGCGAAAATGGCAACTACCCGGCGCCCGTTTAAAAAGCTCTCCTCAATTTCGGCCAGGTAGCCCTGCTTGTTCAGTTTTGTCACGATCTTTTCAAACATTCTGCGCAATTCGTTGCGTTTGCGGTAAAGACCACTGCGGATATGGCGAAGTTCATCAGAAGCATTGTCTTTGACCTGCCCGTAATCATCCACCACTTCATCGATCATCCCGATAATCGCTTTATCGTATTGCGTATGCTCCAACAGCCTGGCCAGGGCATTGTAAACTTGCCTTCTTTCTTTATCAAACCAGCGGAATAATTTTTCCATGCTCTCCGCCAGTTTTCTCAATTGTAATAATTGTTCACCAGCCAGCACCGCGCCCGGTATGGAAAGGAGTTTTAATTCTTTGGAAAGATTCAGGATATAGTCATTCGGAAAGTAAATTCCATTCAGGATGAGCTGGCGGTACTCATGGCTTTGTTTTAATTCCAGTTCAATTTGATCGCGGCGGGTATGAATGACCAGGCCTTCGGTCCTGCTGCGGGCGTGATCGGTCTGGCAATAATGAGCAAGAAGGTCTTTAACCTTGTTAAACTCGAGTTGTACGGGGGCAGATGCCGGGTAAATTATCATATGAACATCCTGGAATAGTCGTATAAAGGTCGGCAAAGTTATACTGATCACTATTTATGACCAGCTCTTTTGAGCAATTAGGCTGCCTGGTCATCTTTTCATAACGCTATTTTTTTTACCTTCCGCAAAATCATGTCCTCTGAAACGTAAGATCAGATACATGCAACTGCTATGGTTGAAGCATGACCTGCCAGCGGGCCTGGCGGTGTTTTTTGTGGCGCTTCCGCTCTGCCTGGGTATTGCGCTCGCTTCGGGTGCTCCCTTGTATGCCGGGCTGCTTTCAGGAATGATCGGGGGTATTATCGTTTCCGTGATCAGCCAGTCGCCGTTAAGTGTATCGGGACCGGCGGCCGGACTTTCGCCGATGGTGGCCGGGCTCATCTTGTTTTACGGGGATTATAGAATCTTTTTACTATGCGTCATTATTGCCGGTCTTTTCCAGTTGATACTCGGACTGCTTAAACTGGGAATTATCGCCGATTATTTTCCTTCCGCCGTCATCAAGGGAATGCTGGCGGCAATCGGGATATTGCTGATCGCAAAACAAATCCCGGTTGCACTGGGTTATGATCAGCCTGATTTTTGGAGCAGTGAATTCCTGGGCTTTTTTTCTTCCGGCGACCTGGGCAAAGGTTTTCGTCATTTAAGATTACATACCACGCTGGGCGCCGTTGTTATAACCATTACCTCGCTGGCGGCCTTATTGCTTTTACAAAGCCACCGGGCAAGGCGATGGAAAATGATTCCGGCTCCCCTGGTTGCTGTGGTGCTGGGTATCGGTATCAATTATCTTTTTATCAGTGCTACTTCCCATTATACACTTAAACCCACCCAACTGGTGAGTATCCCGGAAAACATTTTCAAGGAAATAAGCTTCCCCGACTTTTCCCAACTGTTTAACCAGACAGGGATCTGGAAAGATGGGGTCATCATCGGGCTGCTTGCATCATTAGAAACCCTTCTCTGCATAGAAGCAATCGATAAACTGGACCGGCATAACAGGATCACCCCGGTTAACCGGGAGTTGGTGGCCCAGGGCGTGGGCAATATGTGCTGCGGCCTGCTGGGCGCTATACCCCTTACTGCAGTTATTGTTAGAGGTGCTGCCAATGTGGATGCCGGCGGCCGGACCCGGCTGGCTTCCTTTACGCATGGGCTTTTCTTATTGTTAACGGTTAGCCTGATTCCTTTTCTTTTAAATAAGATCCCCTACGCTTCCCTTGCCGCTATATTGCTGATCACCGGTTATAACCTGACCAAGCCCAGGTTATACCGCCATATGTGGAGCCTGGGTTACAAACAATTCCTGCCATTTATTCTTACGATCATCATGATCCTGCTTACTGACCTGCTGATCGGAGTAATGGCTGGCATATTATTATCCGCCTATTATATTATCCAGAATAATTTCAAGGCCGAATACAGGATTCAAAAAAGAAAGATGCATGAAACGGAAATCTGCCATATCAAGCTCAATAGCAATGTCAGCTTCCTCAATAAGGTAAAACTTAAGGAGGCCCTGGACCAGATCCCCCCTTATTCTGTCCTGACAATAGATGGCAAAGAATGCAATTTTATCGATTATGATATCCTGGAGATCATCAGCGAGTTTGAATCCAAGGCCCACGACCGTCATATCGAGGTTCACCTGGAAGGCATTGAAAAGGTGAATGTAACAGCGATTCACTAGCAGA
>DASUMO010000233.1:0-9856 GCA_036277695.1 Chitinophagaceae bacterium | reverse complement strand
TTCAAGACACTGCCCAATAAATTTCGGAATTGATCCAGCTCATCTGCAATATTGCCTGAGCCTTTTATAACAATAGCCTGGGGAAGGGGGCTATCCTCATCTTTATTGCAGCGTATAATGGCAAATGATAATGCCAACAGGAGGATCAAATTTTTCATGGAGGTGAGTTTTAATGCTTAAGGTGTTGCAAATCTCTTTTTGCAGGGACTACGGGGCAATCACCGAATTCGGTGAGAGACCTCACCATATCCGGGACCTTCATCGTGATTAAATGCCGGTACTGCAGTAATTTAACAAGATTTAAAAAACCCCGGCCTGGCCAGGGTTTTGATGTAACCGTCCAACATGAAAAAAATTAATATTAGAACGACCTGGGCTCACTATATATAAAATCATCCATAACAACCAGGTCTTTACCCATTTCAACCACATCCTTCCCGATGCTATGAGTGCCACTTACAATGCGGACACGGGTTACAAACTCATGAGGGAAATAAATACCGAGGAATGAAAAACCGTCTTTTCCCTTGCGGGGGGCCTTAAATTCGCCCAGCAGTTCAGACCCCTTGTAAAAAAGTATGGAAGTTGAACCCCCATGGTCCACATCACTGAACACAACTCCAAAAGCATTCACGGCAGCATCGATAACAGTACCGGGCACTTTAAAACGCGCATCCGTAATGGGACTGCCCTCGGACACGAAAATTTTTGCAGGGCTGAACGCTTGAAATTGTCCGGGATAAGATGGATCTATATCTGCGAGGTCATTATCGCTGACACGTAAACCGGAACCGGGAGTTGAACAGATAATACCTCTTTTTCTTGCGTTACCGTCAAGAGGATTGGAACTCCCAAAGAAATCACCCGGAAAATTATTATTGTTGAGGTTGGGTGCCTGGACTCCGTCCCAGTTAACTTCCCGGCGTCCTGTCTCTAATCCGGGGGTGCCTGGTGCTGAGGGTGCCGTGTTCAATGGACCCAGCAGGGCCCGGAACTCATCAAGAGCGCTGTTGATATCACCGGATTTCTTAATAACGATGACTTCTGACATAGGATTTCTTTCTGCCTCAAAAGTTGAAACATCGCTGGGTAAAGAAGAATCTTTTTGGCAGCTGGCAAATACAACGACGACTGCCAAAGCCAGGGCGGCCTTGAATTGCATTTTCATTTGAAAAGGTTTAGTGGTAAATGATTTTAATAAGCAAAGATGTGGGCCTCTCTATACCTGATCAATAGCCTGATCTGTTATACTAAATCCCTGAATCCGGGGATGAGCTGGTTTCCAGGAACCGCATTTCTTCGCAGACAGCGAACGGTTATTGCGAGCATAGTTTCACGTGGCGATCGCTGCATCATGATTCACTGAAACGTTGCGAGAAATTTCCCGGGAACCCGGTGCGTCTTTGCAGGACTTTGCGTCCAATAATTTGCCCTATTTAAATGAAAGGCTCTTTGTGTTATAAAATAGTTTCACTAAGAACACGATGGCTACACGAAGCTCACAATTAAGAATTAGATTTTCAATTCCAGGATCTCTTCCGCATGGGCTTTATTCTTTGGTTTCAGGAATATTTTCCGGATCACTCCTTTTTCATCGATCACAAATGTTGTACGGAGCACGCCCATGTATTCGCGACCGAATAATTTTTTCTGGTCCCAAACCCCGAATTTCTCCAACAGTTCATGGGAAGTATCGGCTATTAAAGGGAAGGGCAATTTGTATTTTATTTCAAATCTTTTCTGCACCTGGGCTGTATCCGGGCTCACACCCAGGATTTCAAAACCTTTTTTCTTCAACAGCTCATAATTGTCCCGCAGGTTGCAGGACTCAATGGTACAGGTAGGAGAACCGGCTTCAGAATAAAAATAGAGCAGCAGTTTCTTTCCCTTATAATCCCGGAGAGATCGTTTAATCCCATCCTGGTCATAAGCACTGAACGCAGGGGCCTTATCCCCTTCCTGCAACGTAACCATAAGCCTGGTATTGAATTAAGATGAGTCGAAAAATTAGCGATTTTTTTTCTGGCTGATTTTTTTTGCCACGGGTTTTTTAGCAACAATACGTTTTTTACTTTTCCCTTTTTTTACTGCTTTTTTCTTCGGCGGCGTATATGGTCCTCTTTTAAACCACCAGGATTTGGTTGTAATATTCCCCACCAGGTCTTCAACAATCACTTTCAGTTCATGGGTGCCATAAGGACAACGTTCATCAAAACGGTAGATCCAGTTACGCCCCTTGTCATTGGTAAAACGAAGCCATTCACCGTTCAGTTCCGCACGAAAACTTTTAATGCCAAAATTATCCGTGGGAGTGAACAAGATCCGGCTGGCAGGACTCAGGTTAACAGTATCCCCCTTACCCAATTCGTTAATGGTTGGTGGAATGAGATCGGCAAAGGCCTGGAAACTTCCGAAATCATCGAAGCGGGCTGAAAGCCATTGTCCCTGCCAGCTTGCTTTGCGGGTAGTTTTGGTCCGGCTAACCCGTTGTATCACCAGCTTATCCTTCCATTCAGCTGGAATTGTTCTATCTGGCCTGATCCGAACTGAGAACGCATTATGTACCGGTACACTGGCATCATTAAACTGGTGAATGGCAGAAACAGCATTGGAAGCTGGTGAAACTTTTCTTAAATAAACCGGTTGCAGGGAATCATAGAGACATCCTTCAGGTAAATAGATTTCAAAATCATTTTTCTCAAAAACATTAACCTGGTTGGGAACAAATAATGCGTCAGGATTAGGCGGTAAACCCCCTTGTTTCGCCAGGTTATCATCATATTGCAAGCGGAAACCCAGGACTGACATATTTTGATAGGCATCCTGTACTTCGATATGGATAGTATGGATAGCAGTATCGCTTAGTTCAAGCACACCATCCCCTTCAAGCTGGTGGTAAACACCACCCCTATCACCTGGCAGCCTTGATAGATGCTGCAGGAAAGCTCCGCCATTATACCGGTATTTATAATCAATATGTGCATTCATAAAACCCGTCTCTTCATAATCGATACTGTCAATCACAAAATTGACCTGGGGTTTATCGTCGAACAGCAGTGTGGCTGCATAAATACCATCTGCATTGGCGGAGCCGCTGATCCTGTCATAAGCCTGGATGGCAAAGCTGATTTTATTTAATCCAGTTTTCAGTACCGGCAACTTGGGAATGATATAACCACTATCGGTTTTTTTCAGGGTAAAAAAACGGGGGCTTTGTGCAAATACGGATTTACCCCTGTCATAGAGGGCCAGCTTCACAAGGCTGGGCGGCACTTTATCGTGTAAGGGGAATCCAAATAATAAGGGATTCAATCGTTCTGAAGTCCGCGTATTAAAAATTTCGAAATGCAGGTGAGGACCTTGTGAACCACCGGTATTACCGCTTTTGGCCATAAACTGGCCTTTGCTGACCCTGAATTGCTGCGGGCTGAAATCCAGTTCCAGGGCCCAGCTTTCCTTTTTGTATTGTTGAGCGCTTACATACTGTTCCAGTTCGGGATAAAAATCATTGAGGTGAGCGTAAAGCGTGGAAAGACCATTGGGGTGATTGATGATAATATAACGGCCAAAACTTTGCGGACGGATCCCCACGTGTGCAATATAGCCATCCGCTGCTGCGTGAACGGGTTGGTTTTCTTTTTGATTGGTACGGATATCCAGTCCCATATGCCAGTGATTGGGCCGGAGTTCTCCCATATTCGCTACTATTTCCATGGGAAGGTCAAGGGGGTTGCGGAAATAATTCCGCGGATACGCAGGGGGTGAAGGCCGTTGGGAAAAAGCTGCTATCCATCCAAAAAATAGTACCAATGCCGCCAGGATTCTTTTCATCAAAATCAACTATTTTTTAATGCCTGATTAATCCCTAAAAATACCCAATTTATTTTAAAGAATTCCGCATTATTAAGTACTAATGTTTATTTAATGCCATTCATAAATAATTATGAACTGGAGTCCATCTTCTTCTATAACACTTATATGTTTTTCCCTTTTACAAATAGTTCTTACTATCTTTAGTTTAACCCGGATTTGCAAACCTTTTCAACTTTTCATTTTTCGTTCTGATCTGACTAACTGTCCTGCTATGAAACTCTTGTATTTAATTCCACTCTCTATCATCCTCTATGCCTGCCCCTATGAATCTTCGGTAGGCCTTGAACCCGGCCCGGTAGAAGCGGTGGACAGCAGCCTCCTGGGTTATTGGTACGGTATTATTAAAGATGGCAGTGATTTTTTCGGAATTGAAGCGCTGGATATTTCCCGGCAATCGGATTCCCTGTACGCGATCACCCGTTATGGGAAAACTATCCGGGGAGATATGATCGTACCGGATACTGCACGTTTTACAGGATTTACATCCCGGGTTAACGACCAGTTGTTTATGACCATCCAGGGTTCAGTGCTGCAGGTCATAACCGGTAAGAAAAAACGTCCCGAGGTAAAAACCCAAAAGATATTTTATTTATCCAATCTTCAAAGACGCGGAGATACATTGACTGTTAAGACCATAACCGATAACTTTTCCCCACTGGCCCGAAAGGGATTTCGCTACCCGGGCCAGTTGAAAATCGAAATCAGCCAGCTCCTGGAACAAAAGAAAAACATATTTGATGATACCTATTCATTATCCTACAGGAAAATGCCGCGCCCAACCAACCTGCAGACCCGTTGAGTCCTAAAAAAAATCAGGAAAGGGTCCTTAAAACCCCCTCCGTTCCCTTAGTTTTGCATCCCGATAACTTATTGGGTTAACCTCTCCAAAACGCCCGCCTTCGGACGGGAGGTCCAGCAAAGGACTTCGTAAACAAGAAATGCCAAGAGATCATTCTATTCAGTCGGTCCTGATCATCGGTTCAGGGCCAATTATTATTGGGCAGGCCTGTGAATTTGACTATTCCGGTACACAAGCCGCCCGCAGCCTGCGCGAAGAAGGCATTAAAGTTTACCTGATCAACAGTAACCCGGCCACGATCATGACTGATCCTATGATGGCCGACAAAGTCTACCTTTTACCATTAACGGTTGAAAGTATTGAAGAAATCCTGGAAGAAAACCAGGTAGATGCTGTATTGCCAACAATGGGTGGGCAAACAGCGCTGAACCTGGCCAAAGAAGCGGAAGACCTGGGTATTTGGGAAAAATATGGTGTAAGACTGATCGGAGTTGATATAAAAGCGATTGATAAAGCCGAGGATCGGGAAAAGTTCAGGCAATGGATGATACAGCTGGGAGTTCCGGTTGCCACTTCCAAAACAGCCAATTCCTTTTTAGAAGGAAAAGAATTTGCCCAGGAAATCGGCTTCCCCCTGGTCATACGTCCTTCCTTTACACTGGGTGGAACAGGTGGAGGATTTGTGCATGATAAATCCGAATTGGATGAAGCGCTGAACCGGGGTTTGCAGGCCTCTCCCATTCATGAAGTGCTGGTGGAAAAAGCAGTATTGGGTTGGAAAGAATTTGAACTGGAATTATTGAGAGATGCCGCCGATAACGTTTGTATAATATGCACGGTTGAGAATTTCGATCCCATGGGCGTACATACCGGTGATTCCATTACGGTAGCGCCGGCCATGACGCTCAGTGATACCGGGATGCAGCTGATGCGTAACACGGCGATCCGCATGATGCGGGACCTGGGCAATTTCGCCGGCGGTTGTAATGTGCAGTTCGCCATGAATCCCGACACCGAAGAGATTATTGCAATCGAAATAAATCCCCGGGTTAGTCGTTCTTCTGCACTGGCCAGCAAGGCAACAGGTTACCCGATCGCTAAAATTGCTGCCAAACTTGCAATCGGTTATTCACTGGATGAACTGGAAAACCAGATCACAAAAACCACCTCGGCTTATTTTGAACCTGCCCTGGATTATGTAATTGTAAAACTGCCCCGCTGGAATTTCGACAAGTTCAAAGGCGCCAATGATACGCTGGGATTACAAATGAAAAGCGTGGGAGAAGTTATGGCCATTGGCCGCAGTTTTACCGAAGCCGTTCAGAAAGCCTGCCAGAGCCTGGAAAATAACGCGGTGGGATTGGGTTATTATGGAAAAAGCCTGATGCATGCCGACGAATTACTGGAATACATTAAGACCCCGAAATGGGACCGGATCTTCCGTATCAAGGATGCGCTGATGGCGGGTATTTCGGTTGGAACGATCTCCAAGGCCACCAATGGCATTGACCGCTGGTTTATTCACGAGATCCTCAAGATCTGCAATATAGAAAAAGAGCTTGCCAAATATGACCTGGATAACCTGCCACTGGAATTATTAAGGGAAGCCAAGGTAAATGGCTTCAGTGATGAACAGATCAGCCGTATCACTGAGCATGGCGACGAAGAGGACGTATATAAGAAAAGAAAAGCGGCGGGTATTACCAGGGTTTATAAAATGGTAGATACCTGTTCGGCCGAATTTGAAGCGAAAACACCTTATTTCTATTCAAGCTTTGAAGGAGGGAATATCAATGAATCAAAGATTTCGGATAAAAAGAAAATCATAGTCCTTGGTTCGGGACCCAACCGCATCGGGCAGGGCATTGAATTCGATTATTGCTGCGTGCACGGATTGCTGGCGATCAAGGAAGCCGGTTTTGAGGCTATCATGGTCAACTGCAATCCCGAAACTGTTTCAACTGATTTTGATGTAGCCGATAAACTTTATTTCGAACCTGTATACTGGGAACATTTGTGGGAGATCATCGAACACGAAAAACCGGAAGGAGTAATTGTGCAGTTGGGGGGCCAGACCGCTTTGAAGCTGGCAGAAAAACTGCATGCGAGGGGTATCCGCATTATTGGTACCAGTTATGATAGTATGGACATTGCAGAAGATCGCGGACGCTTCAGTGATATGCTGAAAGACCTGGATATCCCATACCCGGATTATGGAACCGCCCATGATGTGGAAGAAGCTATAGCGGTGGCAAACAAAGTGGGTTATCCTGTGCTCGTGCGGCCTTCCTATGTGTTAGGGGGCCAACGGATGCGGATCGTGATCAATGATGATGAAGTGGAAAAAGCAGTGGTGAGTTTATTAAAACATATCCCCGGGAATAAGATCCTGATCGATCATTTTCTCGACCGTTGCCAGGAAGCCGAGATCGATGCCATTTTCGACGGGGAGACCTTTCATGTGATGGGTGTAATGGAGCATATTGAACCCGCCGGTATACATAGCGGTGACAGCAATGCCGTATTGCCTGCCTTTAACCTGACCCCGTTGGTTGTGCAAACCATGGAAGAATACGCGGAAAAAATTGCCCGAAAACTGGATATCAAAGGGCTGATCAATATACAATTCGCCATCAAGAGCGGGAAAGTTTATGTGATCGAGGCCAACCCCCGCGCCTCCCGCACCACACCTTTTATCGCCAAGGCATACCAGATACCTTACCTGAATATCGCCACCAAGGTAATGATGGGAGTAAATAAGCTGAAAGATTTCAAGTTTGTGAAGCGTCTGAAAGGATACGCGATCAAGGAACCGGTTTTTAGTTTTAATAAATTCCCCGGCGTGAACAAGGAACTGGGGCCGGAAATGAAATCTACCGGTGAGGCGATTCGTTTTATTAAAGATCTCAGGGATCCCTATTTCCGGCAGCTTTATAAAGACCGGAGCATGTACCTGAGCAAATAAAGATATAAAAACAGAAGCCCCCGGTGAGGAGGCTTTTTCTTAATTCAACCGGATCGCCAGGATCTGGGCTTCATCCACAACCCATTGATCAGGCGGGTTCCCGGTACTGCTCATTCTCGCATAAATCGTAAATGTCGTGCTGGCGCTGATATTCTGAATGGAAGTATTTTCAACAGGAGATTCAAAATAATCGATTCGATTCGTGGCGACTCCCTGGTAACTGTATTCAGGTACAATAAAACTGATAGGTCTTTTGAGAATACTGTTTCCATTCATCCTGAATTCTGCCTGGCCCGCGTGATCCCAATAAGCTCCACCCAAACTATAAACGCCATTACTATATCCTCTTATTTTAAATATAATAAGATAGGTTCCTGGTGTGGTAATGGTAAGCGACACGCCCGGCACCTGTACCCAGGCATTCCTCGTGGTGGTCATCAGTGGGTTTAAAGAAGATAATTCAGACATGCTGGTATAATTCACCAGACCCTTCCAGGCAAAGCCCGTATTATACTCCAGATCTGATCCCGTTGAACGGATAGTACCCTGGCTAAAGCTGCTGGAAGTATAACCAATCGTAACCCCACCATCTACAACCAGTTTTTCCTGTGGCGTAGGAGTGCCGATACCTACATTCTGGGCAGCGACTTGCTGCACCATGATCATAAAATAAAAGATGGGTAATAAGATACTCTTCATATGGGTTTAAATTTTAATCAAGATAATTTTTTAAACAATACAATACACAAATATGACTTTAATAGAATGTATGAGTAATTTTACGGAGCAGTTAATCTGACTTACGATACCACATGAGCGATTTATATTTTTCTACAATCTTCGCATGTATGAATAAAGAAATTCTGGCTATTATTAATGAAATGGAAACCGTGCTGGATGGCGAGCCCTGGTTTGGCCGGGCTGTATATGAAATCCTGCAGGAAGTGGATGCTTCCAAAGCTTTTGTCAAACCCGGACCGGATGCCCATTCCATGGTGGAATTATTATACCATATGATCACCTGGGCAGAATTTACCCTGAAACGGATTGAGAAGGATCAATCCTTCGACCTGGAAGCCAGTGAAAAACTGGATTGGCGCCAGATAGATCCGCAGATTCATGGATGGGAAGAAGGCCTGTCTCAATATATCGCCATTCACCAGCAGATCCTGGCTCATTTAAAAGAAAAAGAGGATGCTTTCCTCAACGAGAAAGTAGATTTCAGGAATTACGATTACAGGTTCCTGTTAAAAGGATTAGTACAGCATAATATTTACCACCTGGGTCAGATCGCCTATGTAAAAAAACTTCTGTAAAGTTATTTTCAACTTTCTGTTTGTTTTTTCTCTCACAGGATCCGGTGAAAACATCATGGAATAGATAAGAGGGCAGTTTATTTTTCCTCATGCCTGCCCGCCCTGTCTTTTTTTGGAAAAAAGCCCCTTTCATCCGGGCTTTTATTGCCTTTTCAATCGGGATTGTTCTGCAATGGCAGTTCCAACTGCAGGTATTAGTATGCTGGATCAGTGTCGCTGTCATTATTCCCTGTATTGTTTTCTTTTCATTTACCCCGCTTTTTACCCGTTACCGTTTTTCATTTTTCACAGGTATCCTGTTGGGCTTATTATTTACCTGCCTGGGTGCTTTAACTGCCTGGCACCATGATATCCGTCACCATGAAAATTGGTTCGGAAATTTCTATACGGGCGAAGAAATAGTATTTGTAACCCTTGATGAACCACCGGTCGAAAAAAACAGGTCCTTCAAAGCCCTGGCGAGGGTTAAAGGCTTGTTTACCGGGGGCAGGTTATTAGAGGCGAAGGGAAGGATCATCCTGTACTTTAAAAAAGACAGTTGCATACAACAACTGAAATATGGTTCCCGGCTTTTATTACATAAAGGATTGCAGGAAATTAAAAATAGCGGGAACCCCGGGGGTTTCGATTATAAGCGTTACTGTCTTTTCCAGGGTATTACCCACCAGGTTTACCTTGTCCCCCATGAATTCGGGATCAAAAATAGCCGGCACAATAATAAGTTGGCCAGCCTGCTGTACCGGGTCAGGGAAAAAGTATTAACTATATTAAGGCAATATATAAAAGGTGAGAAAGAAACAGGACTGGCTGAAGCACTCCTGATAGGTTATAAGGATGATCTTGACAAAAACCTGCTGCAATCTTATTCCAATACCGGGGTTGTACATGTTATCGCCATATCCG
>DASUMO010000232.1:0-2998 GCA_036277695.1 Chitinophagaceae bacterium | reverse complement strand
ATGGAAAACAGGGCCCGTGAACTGGGGGGAGCGCTGCATCTGGTATCTGAACCCGGTAAGGGAACCAGGGTTGAACTTATTATACCGCTGAAAAATTAAAGATGTTTATTCACCCGAATTCGCTATAGGAAGGCGGGATTTGTTTTCCAATTTTGTATAAATTATTTTTCACATTGGTGAAGGTCGCCATATTCGAGGATAACAAGCACCTGCGGGAAACCCTGCAGATCTTACTGGACAGTTCAGGTCGGTATTCCTGTTCGGGGGCCTGGTCCAATTGCAGGAATATGATTCCTCTCCTTGAGGCCCATCCCGCTGAAATCATCCTCATGGATATTGAAATGCCCGGAATGAACGGGATCGATGCGACCCGTTTACTCAAAGAACGATTCCCGGGAATACTTGTGCTTATCCAGACTGTTTTTTCAGAGGACGAATATATTTTCAATGCTATCTGCGCCGGTGCCTCGGGTTATATTTTAAAAACAACCTCCCCCGCGGGATACCTGCAGGCCCTGGATGATGTAAGAGCCGGAGGCTCCCCCATGACGCCTGGCATTGCCCGAAGGGTGCTGGAATTATTCCGGGAAAATGCCCAGCCCATTGCCGGCACTGCCGTTGATTATAAACTTACAGCCCAGGAAAAAAAAGTGCTGCAGCTACTGGTTGATGGTAAAAGCTATAAAATGATCGCCGCCGAATTATTTATCTCCCTCGACACCGTGAAAACGCATGTCAGTAATGTATATGCGAAATTGCAGGTGCATTCGGGCACCGAGGCGGTTGCCAAGGCTATACGGGATAAGATTGTTTAAGTACCAGGTTCCAAGAGCCAAATTCCAAGCTCGAAGCTCGAAGCTCGAAGCTCGCAGTTCATAGCTCACAGCTCACCGCTCGCAGCTTTCTTCTTTTCTCCCCCATTTTCGCTATTGCCTTCCCGTGATTTGTTTTCCAATTTTGAGAAACGTATTTGAATAAGTCAATTCCCGTTTAAACAGTTTTTATGAGAAAATCCTTTTTGAGCTCATTGTTTCTTGTTATCATTTCTGCCATCAGTCATTCACAACCGGGCGTAGGTATCGGTACCAATTCGCCGCATAGCAGCGCGCTGCTCGAACTGAACAGTACCGGGAAGGGATTGCTTCTGCCCCGAATGACCTCGGCGCAGCGGCTGGCCATTTCAACGCCTGCAACGGGATTGATGATTTATGAAACCACGAGCGGCAGTAACTGGTATTATAACGGCAGCGCCTGGGTTCAGTTGGCATCAGGTGGAGTATCACCCTGGGTGATAGCCGGCAATAACATCTATAATTCCAATAGCGGCAATGTCGGGATAGGGGTCAGTACGCCGCATGCCAGTGCTTTACTGGAGTTGAAATCAAACGCCAAGGGTTTACTGCTTCCGAGAATGTTGAATCTGGAATTATTGAATATTTCAAACCCTGCCAAAGGACTGTTACTGTATGATTCCAGTTCCAACAGGATGCGTTATTATGACGGCACAGCCTGGAAAACTGTGTTGGATAATTCATACTGGAGCCGGAACCTGGTTTTCAATACCGTATTTAATGTTAATGACGATATTGGTATCGGTACCAATAGCCCCAACGATAAACTACATGTCTCCGGGGGAAATACCAGGATTACCAATGGTAATTTGATCGTAGATAATGCCGGGGGGAGCACGGTGCAATTGCGGCTTGGCGGAGCGGATAAAGGATTTCTTGATCTGGAAGGAAGTGATGTCAGGATTGGTACAAGCCCGGGCAATACCAACGATTTTATTATCCGGATGAATGGCATCAATCGGATGTTTATGACAAGCGCCGGGGACATGGGTCTTGGAGTTTTCCCCAGTCAGAAACTTACGGTCGGAGGTAATGCAAACGTAAAAGGGGATCTGTTCCTGAACGCTACCGGGCCCCAGGTACAACTCCAGAATTCAGGTGTGGACATCGGTTTTATGCAGACATCGGGCAGTAATTTCCGGGTGGGCACTAATTCGTCCAACACTACGGGAAATTTTGTTGTCAGGGTCAACGGTGGTGACCGGGCAATCGTTAACCCCGAGGGCACTCTCCATTTAACCGGCGGGGTTGATGCAAGCCTTACCGGCAATGGATACCTGATGATCGGGAATCCCGCCTCTTCCAATATTGTAGTCGACAACAATGAAATTGTGGCCAGGAGCAACGGAACAGCTTCCTCGTTGATATTGCAGAATGATGGCGGCAGCGTACGGATAGGCAATGTGGCCGTGCCTGCAGGATACAAATTTGCCATCAATGGAAAAATGGTTTGCGAGGAACTGAAAGTAAAGCTGGCTTCTTCGGGCTGGCCAGATTATGTATTCGATAAGAATTACAGGTTAAAATCCATAAAGGAAGTGGAGCGGTTTATTGAGCAGAACAGCCATCTTCCTGGTATTCCTTCCGCTGCTGAAGTTGAAAGGAATGGACTGGAGGTGGGAGATATGCAAAAGAGAATGATGGAGAAGATCGAGGAATTGACATTGTATGTAATCGAACTTCAGAAGCAAATCGATGATTTGAAAAATAACAAACCATGATAAGGCTGATGAGAAAAGGGGGATGGATTGTTCTGCTTATAATTGGCCTGCATGCATCCTTTCTATCTGTCGCGCAGCGAAAATTATGCGGTACGCCCACCCCTGCCACGCCTTTTTTGATTGATACGGCATTGGCGCAGCAGTTGAAACTCCAAAACACCTACCCGCTGCTGGTCAAGGTATTTGTGCATATTACAGCATACGACCACGGCGGCGGACAAGCACAGGATGAAGAAGACGTGATGGCTCACCTGCGAACCATGCGTGATTATTTTGCACCGGCGAATATCTGTTTCATTCTGGCCGGGATGGAAGTATTGAAGAACAATGCCATGAACTCAACTTTTTTTGATCCGGAGTCCTCTTCCGATGAAGATACATTGAAGACCTTCCTGGTACCCGGTGCTATCAATATTTTCGTTCATT
>DASUMO010000231.1:0-4094 GCA_036277695.1 Chitinophagaceae bacterium | reverse complement strand
TTCGCAAGACCTGGTTGAAGAGAAAAAAATCCAAATCACCTTTCTCCAGCAACAACTCGAACAGCGAGTGTTGAATTACCGCCAGTCGGAGCAACAACTGGAAGATACAAGGGAGCAATTACAAAAAGCAAAGCAACGTTTGCAAGATGCAGATGCCGGGGAGCTTGCCCTGAAAAATGAAATGACACAGAAGCTGGAAGAGATGGTGAGTCTGCAGTTAACGCTCGCGGATAAAGAAAGCCTGCGCGAGCAGCAAGAACAGGTTATTAAAGAAAAACTTGACCACATTACTTACCTGGAAAACACGATCCGCGAAATAAAGGAGCAAAATGAATTGTTGCAGGCCGCTGTTGCCGATAACAGCGAAAAAGTAAAGAGCCTGGTCCTGCAACTGGAAGAAGAACAGAACCGGTCGGCAGGTCTTGAACAGAAAATGATGGCTAACAAGCAACTGATGCAGAGACTATACAATGAATTTTCTGCCTGTATGAATGCAGAGACCGGAGATTCGCCTGTGCTAAATTTGCGTTCTTCCTTTATTCATACACCGGCTGATATAACCTGGGATGAAACCGTGATACATGCTCATTAAAATAAGTTTCCAAAACAGTTACCAGGCAGTTCCATTTTTTTATTTCAATAAAAACTGTTTAAATTGGCATCGGTTTATTAATTGCCTGGATTGCTGCCGCTAACTGTTATACAAGAACTCCAACGACGTATTGCTTTATTCGAGGACATGAGGGCCTACGAGGAGCTATACGGATTGTTATTTGATCATCTCCACAAATTTTCATTTTCAATTGTGCGGTCATCCGAAGCTGCCGAAGAGATCGTATCGGATGTGTTTATCAAATTATGGCAGATCAGGGGCCGGTTGAATGAGATCGCCAATTTGAAAGTTTACCTGTTTACTATAACCAAGAATTTCTCTATCAATTATATCCACCGGAATTATAAGAATATTCCCGCCAGCATGGAAGAAATGGAGATCGAGCCGGTTTTTCAACTGGATCCGGAGGAATTGCTTATTTCGGCTGAGATAGTCAACCGTATCCGGCAATCCATTATGAGTCTGCCCCCTCAATGCCGCTTAATTTTTCAATTGGTAAGAGAGGATGGTTTGAAATACAAGGAAGTAGCCCAGATCCTGGGCCTTTCCCCGCTTACGGTGCGTAACCAGCTGACCATCGCTATCCGGAAAATCGCAGCCCAACTCCCGGATTATGCAAAACCTGCATCCATTATCCCTAATTTTTCCGCTTCATAAGCTGCTTTTTTCTTTTTTTTTGAAACGTTTGGTACATCGGGGTTAAGATCCATGTCTTATCCTTAACCGCCTTAATATGCACCAGGATCGTTTTTGGGAATTAGTCAGTTTAAAGCTTTCCGGAGAAGCCTCCCCTTCGGAACTAGCCGAATTGGAGAATTTTTTACAGGATCACCCGGCTGAAAATTCCCGGTTTGATTTGTTAGCTACTATCTGGGAAGCCAGGCAGGAAAATGGCACCCTGCGCAAAAAGGAGTCATTCAATAAGCACCTGCAAAGGCTGAGTACCCATCTTGCTGAACCCGTGCTGCAATATGAATCTGTTGATCCTTTCCCGTTAAATAATGATGAAAATTCAACAATAGTTAACCTGCCCTCCAGGAATTACAGAAAACTTGCCTGGGTGGGAGGTATCGCTGCATCAGTCATTACAATTTTCCTGTTTTTTACACTCAACCGTGAACAGCCAAAAAACAATATCGCCAAGGCACAGAATACCATCAGTACCAAGCGGGGATCAAAGTCAAAGATCCAGTTACCGGACGGCACCCAGGTTTGGCTCAATGCCGACAGCCGTATAACCTACAAAGAGAATTTCCAGGGTGAGCTGCGGGAGGTGGAACTCACTGGGGAGGCATTTTTCGATGTTGTCCGGGATGAGTCCAGGCCATTTATCATTCATACTTCCACCATTGATGTGAAGGTGCTGGGAACAGCTTTCAATGTCCGTTCCTATGCCAATGAAAAAAATACAGAGACCTCGCTGATCCATGGCTCTATTGAAGTGACCCTTGTCAAAAGCGCAGATAAGAGAAAAATCACGCTTAAACCGAATGACAAACTGATTGTTACTTACGACGAAGCTGCACTTGAGCAAAAGGATAAAGCCAGGCCTCATAGTCCCTTACTGACGCTTGGAAGAATCAATTACCGGAAAAAAGACAGCAGTGCACTGGAAACACTATGGGTGGATAACAAACTGGCTTTTGACGAGGAACCGCTGGAAGAAATTGCCCTGAAAATTGAACGCTGGTACGACGTAAAAGTGATCATTGCTGATGAAGAACTCAAAAAGGAAAAATTCAGTGGCATATTTGAAGATGAGAACCTTGAACAAGTACTGGAAGCTCTACGTTTTGCAGGTATTAAATCCAGCGTTAACAGGAAGGAAGTTGTGTTGAAACAATAGCCGGTTTACCGGTCTCAATATACTGCTTGACTTATTATGATTGCTTAACTAAAACTGCATGCATATGAAAAAACGAAAATGAACGCTATAAAAAACGGAGAATGTTTGCGGCATTCCCCGTTAACAACGATCAAAAACTTGCTCAAGCCTGAGCAAATTCCAATCATCAAATCAAAACTAAGGTATGAAAAAAAATGGACTCCCTATGCCGCCTGGCATGGGCAGATTACTCATCAAATGCTTGCTGATGATAAAGTTCACGTTACTGCTTATCGTTGCCGTTTCCATTCAATCCTTTGGCCGGGGCTTTGCACAGGACAATATCAGCCTCAGTCTCGAAAAAGCCCATCTAAAGAAAGCTTTTAAGGCCATAGAAGAGCAGGGCGTTTTCCGTTTTGTGTACAAAGACGAAATCCTGCCCCGCGAACGCCGAATTGATATACATGTCTATAACCGGCCCCTGGATGAGGTGCTGGATAAAATCCTGGAACATACCACGCTTACTTATCGCCGCCTCAATGGTAACCTGATCGTGATTACTACAAACCAGGATCCTGCAAAAGAAGCGCCCGTGTTTTCAGTATTGATAACCGGGAAAGTGACGGATGGCAAAGGAGAACCGCTGGCAGGTGTTACCGTGGTTGAAAAGGGCACTACCAATGGGGTTACGACTAAAGATGACGGCGTTTTTGCCATGAACGTTTCTACAGCGGATGCCACCCTGGTGTTCAGCTATATCGGTTTTGCGACCCAGGAAATTAAACTGGAAAATGGCCGCACCAGTGTCACGATCCAAATGATGGCTTCCAACAGCAATATGCAGGAAGTGATCGTGGTTGGTTATGGCCAGACAAGAAAAAGCCTGGTGACAGGTTCTATTTCTTCAGTAAGATCCGAACAACTCGCCACTGTTTCTTCTACCAGGGTTGACCAGGCCCTCCAGGGTCGTACTGCGGGAGTTGTGGTATTACCCACTTCCGGTCAGCCCGGCGCCGGATTGAATATCCGGATCCGCGGTGCAAGCTCTAACAGGAATTCCAATCCACTTTATATCATCGACGGAGTAAGGGCCGGTGGTATTGAATACCTTGATCCTTCAGAGATCGCTTCAATTGATATATTGAAGGATGCTGCTTCTGCTGCTATCTATGGTGCTGAAGGCTCCAATGGTGTTATTATCATTACCACCAAAACAGGAAAAAGGAACTCTTCCGATGTGACCTATAGCGGTCAGTACTCCCAGCAATCCCTGAAAGACGGGTTTATCAATATGATGAATGCCCAGCAATACCAGCAATACCTGCAGGAAGCTGGGGTAGCCGGCGCACCAACACCCGCAGACGTGGCTTTGATCGGTAATGGTACTAACTGGTTAAAGGAAGTGATGCAAACTGCTCCCCAGCAGCATCATTCGCTGCAATTCAGCGGAGGTACGGACAGATCGAATTACCTGGTTAGCGGATCCCTGTTCACGCAGGAAGGAATAGTGGGGGGAGATAAAGCCAGGTTCAACAGGTATACCGTCAGGTTCAATGGTGAACATAAAGTGAAGCCCTGGTTGACGATTGGGAACAGGCTGTCCTATTCACATCATAAAAGAAGGGCGATCTCCGACAATAATGAATTTGGATCCAT
>DASUMO010000230.1:0-6999 GCA_036277695.1 Chitinophagaceae bacterium | reverse complement strand
CCAAGTACCTGCAATTGGCTAATTCAATTATCAAAGCGATCGGGGAACGTAAACTGGTCAAGGATGACCTGCTGCCCTCTATCAATGAACTCAGTTTTGAATATGATATATCCCGGGATACCGCGGAAAAAGGATATAAACACCTCAAGAAGATCGGGGTACTGGGATCCGTGCCGGGCAAGGG
The DNA here is from genome assembly GCA_036277695.1 of Chitinophagaceae bacterium. Taxonomy (GTDB): domain Bacteria; phylum Bacteroidota; class Bacteroidia; order Chitinophagales; family Chitinophagaceae; genus CADEDV01. Next base: position 6,815 of record DASUMO010000230.1, on the reverse strand, counting down.
TTATTTTGTAAAAAATGCCGAAGTCGGCCAGCATTTAAAGATCTTCCTGCTTTTCAACAAGCTCAGTCCCCATAAAAAGATCATCTACGATGCTTTCTCTGCCGCGCTGAGTGAAATCGCTTCCATTGATTTTTATATTTATAATAATGATTTCTCTTTCTTTAAGCGGCTGATCCGGAACAGTAAAAATGATTATACGCATTATGCCATTATCCCGCATTTCCTGGACGCGGCGGAAAACGTGCATGAAATCATCAATACCATTCCCAAGGAAAAGCTGGTGATCATGGACAAGCTGGTACCCGGTGTAAGCGGGGATTATGCAGCAGTCTATGAAAATTTTGAGAAGGATATTTACCAGGCACTGGAACAGCTGCGGGCAAGATTAAGTAAATACCATACGCTCAAGATCATCTTCCCGGAATACACTTACCATCCGAACGAGATCCTGAAAGGATTCTATAAGTTCTGCCGGCAATACGCTTTTGAATACAAGGTGGTGCATGATGTGTCCCGCGAACCGATCAGGGAGGGGGAAGTATTCATCAGCCTGATGGAAGAAGACCTGGTAACCCTGATCGAAAAAATACTGGTCACCAAGTTAAAAGTGGGCAAACATGTAGGCGTTATTTCTTACAATGAAACGGCCATGAAGAAAATCATCTTAAATGGCATTACCACGATCTCCACGGACTTTGCCTTCATGGGTCAAAAAACCGCCGAACTGATACTCCAGGATATAAGGGAACATGTGGAAGTCCCTTTTTCTGTAACCATCCGCTCTTCGTTATAATCATTCACTTTTCTTGAGTGCCCGGTATTTTTTGGGGGAAACGCCGATAATGGTCCGGAATCGCTTGGAAAAATAATAGGGATCATCAAAACCCAGGCTAAAGGCAATCTCCTTTACCGATTGGTTGGTAAAATCGAGTTGCTGGGATGCCTTCTGCATTTTCATCTGGAGGAAATATTCAATCGGGGCATAGCCTGTTTTTTGCTTAAAGAGATTAGAAAAACGGGAAACTGAATAATTATACAGGCTGCTCAGGTCGTTGAGGGAAATATTTTCATTGATATGCTCCTGCATGAAAAGGATAGCGCTGTCCACACAATCCATCCTTCCCGGCTCCGTGGTTTCAAAGTGGCGGGAATTATAAATGAAAAGGGTGAGATAATGCGCCAGGCTCATATTGGCAAATAGTAAATTGTCGATACTATAACCCAGTTGCAGCGATTTGTAGATCTTGTTGAAGATGGAAATAAAATGATCCCCGCCTTTTACATTAAAAGGCCTGAAATGCGATTGTACCGCCTGGGTCTCATTGAAGGTGGCCAACGCCTCCCCCCCAAAATGGATCCAGTAGATGGTCCAGGGATGATCCTGTTTGCTGCCATAAGCATGCTCCTGGTTCTGGGGAAGAATAAAAAATTCATTGGGACCCACTTCGTATCGCTGGTCACCCAGCTGGTACCACCCATAACCATCAGTGCAGTAAAAAATAAAATTCTCCGGTAATCCTTTTTTACGGTAAGTATAATGGTCCCTGGCCTTGGGGTAATAACCGATGGAACAAATATGAAGATGCCGGAGCAGGGGATTATTCTGCACCCTTGATTTAAGAATAGCCCTGGGCAACTCGATCCGTTGCCGGCCCGTGCCATACCAGATATTCTTATAGGACCCCTCTTTGGTTTCTTTCATGCCGGCAATCGTTATTACGGAAAATTAAGGAAAACCTGAAAATAGCAGCGCGGGCGACAGTACAAGATAGTTTGAGCCCGGGAAAGTTTATATTCGGGACCAAAAAATACTCTCATGATTGACTTGCAAACAGCCGGGTTTCGCCGGATCTTTTTTTGTTTTTTATTTATCCTTGGCTCCCTTTTTTCGGAAGGGCGGGTTCAATTGCCTTCTTTTTTCAGTGATGGTATGGTCTTGCAGCAACAAACAAATGCTTCCTTATGGGGCTGGGCTAAAGCGGGTGCTCTTGTTAAAATCAATAGTTCCTGGAATAATAAAAATTACCAGGTTCGTGCCGATGAAAAAGGAAAATGGCAGGTAAAAATAGCAACCCCGGCCGCCGGGGGCCCTTATCGTATCACCATTTCGGATGGGGAACCGGTGCTGATCAATAATGTGCTGATCGGTGAAGTATGGCTTTGCAGCGGCCAGTCCAATATGGAAATGCCGATGAAGGGATTCAGGGATCAGCCTATTAAAGGCTCGAATGATGCGATCTTCGAATCGGCCAATGACCAGTTACGTTTGTATACCGTTCCCCGTGCGGTGGAACGCGAAGTGAAGGATACCAGTAAAACCTCATTCTGGAAGTCTTCCTCACCGGAAAACAGCAGCAATTTTTCTGCTACCGCCTATTATTTTGGCCGTTTATTACAAAAACAATTAAAGGTGCCTGTGGCATTGATCAATGATAGTTATGGCGGTTCACCTGCGGAAGCCTTTATGAGCGCTGAATCACTAAAGGCTTTTCCGGCTATCGTGATCCCTTCACCAAGCGGTACGGAACGCCTGAACAACCGGAATGCTACCACATTGTATAATGGTATGATTCATCCGTTGATCGGTTATACCATCAGGGGTTGTATCTGGTACCAGGGTGAAAGTAACCAGGACAGGCCCGATCAATACGAAAAATTATTCCCGGCCATGGTTGCTTTATGGCGAAAGGAATGGGGCCAAGGTGATTTCCCCTTTTATTTCGCTCAAATCGCACCTTTTCTTTATCACCCTCCCGGCACGGCCAACCGCAATGAAAAAATGAATTCCGCTTTTTTGAGGGACGCGCAACGGAAAGCCGTAGCCGCGATACCGAATAGCGGCATGGTTGTATTGATGGACAATGGAGAGGAAACCAATATTCATCCGGCCGACAAAGAAACTGTCGGAAAACGATTTGCCTACCTGGCCCTGGGAGATACCTACCAACAAAAAGGTTTTGCTTATCAAAGCCCGGTCCTGGATTCCTTCCTGGTGAATGGAGGTACCGTCACCCTGAAATTTAAATTCAGTCCCAATGGGCTTACCAGTTACGGGAAACCTTTAACCCAATTTGAAATTGCGGGGGCCGACAAAGTATTTTATCCCGCAAAAGCAGTAATAGCAAGAGGGACTGTGCTGGTCTCTTCCCCACAGGTTGCGAATCCTGTTGCAATTCGTTATGCGTTCAGGGATTTTCTCGTTGGTGAATTATTTAATACGGAAGGATTCCCTGTCTCTTCTTTCCGCACCGATGATTGGTAAGGGATTGAGCTACGAGCTACGAGCTTTGAATTTTTTTATAAATAAAAGGTATATTTCAAATCCATTTATTCACTATTCACAACTCTCGACTCACGACTCTCACCTCCCCCACCAGTCCGGCCGGGAGCAGGGGTTTTCCTTTTAAACGAAAAGGAGCCGTGGTCCAGCTTATTCTTTTCGCCGGCGGTAAAAGCTGATCACCGATGAGCCGGTTATGCCAGGTATTGCTTACCTGTATCTCCACTAAATTGGTCCCGGGTTTCAATGCGCTTGTGATCTCCAGTTCATAGGGCGCAGTCCAAATAGTTCCGCAATCCTTACTATTTATTTTTACCGTGGCAATATTATAAACAGAATCCAATTTTATCCACCAGCGCTTACCCGGTTGTAACGCTGTTAACTCCAATGAATTGCTATAAGTTACCGTGCCCGAATAATATTGTATTGCCGAATCACTGAAAGCGGTCCAGCTTTTTAAAGAAGACAGGGTCACAGCATTCCGGGGACCACCCATCAACGGGTCAAATTGTAATTTCCAGGGAGATGAAACAGAAAGCGAAGCGGAACCCGGCATAAGAAAGGGTATCATTTTTTTCGGGTTAAGCTTCCCGCTGAATACAAGGAATAATGATTCATAAGAATCCAGGTTAATTGCTACCAGCGTACGGTTGCCTTCGGGTCTTGTGTAATAATCAAAACGTTCTTTACCGGTAACGGGATCCAACACCTTCAATGCTTTATCCTTTACACGCAGCATGATTTCATATTTTTTTGCCTGGTTCTTTTGATTAGCAATAAAATAAATTTCCGCATCACCTGTACTTCTATGTGTCCATGCTAGTTCATTTCTGCCATTGATCAGTTCAAGATCCTTTTGCAGACCTGCATGGTTAAAATTTTCTCCCGTGAAAGGTGCGCTGATTAATTTTCCCCTCGCCTTTAGTTTGCCTTTGAAACCGGCCAGTAACTGCCGGACTTTTTTGTCCTGGCCATTGCGGGATTCCAGGTAATCTTTCGCAACCAGTATTGTCGCTCCCTTGCGCCATAATTCCTGTAGTTTTTGAATGCCCGCCGCTGATATGGAGCTATTATCCGGGTGAAGCGGGTGATTGCCGGGGAAAACCAGCATGGCATAGCTGGGGCCCCCGGGTATAAGTACCCGGCCATTCTTAACCGTCATGCGCATCAATACATCGGGGTTAAAAGAATCATAGGCATACCCGTTAAGCGGATCAATCCAGTCTTCCGGGTCGGCCATATTGGCTGAATGTGAAACTCCATCAGGAATGGACCGCAAGGGTTGTCCTTGATTGGACAGTCTTTTTTTCTCAGCCTCAACCTTTTCCTTTCCAAAAATACCGGGAAGGGTATGGACAAGACGATCCGGTAATAAGGAACGGCTGGGAATTTCCTCACCGGTAAAAACTGCAATATCAACTACCGGCTTACCCTGCTGTAGTAATGCCTGGCAACGGGTCATATAATCCATCCAAGCCCGGCTTTGCTTAAACCAGGTTTGATCCCTTTGAAAATAAAGACCGACCCCATCGAGTGTCATACCAGGTTTTTTATCCAGCCATGGATTATGCGTGAACACATGTAAGACCATTTTATTAATACCCAGCGCAAAATTCCTGTCACCTATGTGTTTTAGGTTACCGGGATATTCTGCCCAGTTCATCCGCACTGATGTAAACGCCTCAGCCTGCACAATATTTTTTCCATAAATATGGGCGCCGCTTATCGCATCCAGCATATCATTGGGTTTATCGTGAGTGGGGCTGTTTATCCAAAACTCACCCATGGGCAAATCCACCGCTTTGTAATGCAGCAACCCGTCGCTGACCATAGTAGGCGCAACCGACTCGGCGCTGAACCGGCAATCTTTTTCTGCGGCCAATTTTTTTAATTCAGTATAAAAAATATCGTGGATCAATTCTGCAATGGTTTTCCGGGTATCCCGCAAAAATTTTTCAGAACTGGTCACCGACTCAACGGGCACACCTGTCATGGCCAGTATATAAGGCATCGGGTCATAGCCCCTGCGGGTCCTGAATTCAGCAGGGAAATTTTCACTCCAGTTCTGGCTGCCGCATTCCCAGCTATCCACATGAAATATTTTCAAGACCTCTTTGGCAAGGCCGGGCGGGGTTTTTTCAAATGCTTGCGCAAACCAATTTTCAAACTGGAGCCGGATAGCCTTGGGATTGAACTTATCACATTCAAGTCCTTTGCCGGCCCCGCCTGTAGCATTGCTATGCCCGGTTGAACTATGACCGATGCGGGCAATGACCCAATTGCCCTCGGGAACATTCCATTCCAGGTAAGCTTCGGAGTTCACATAACTGCTGATATTGATAATGGATGTTAAAGGAATGGCCAGGGAATCCGGGACCTGGGATTTTTCTGTTGATTTACTAACCCGCCATATGGAACCATTCTTACTTTCATATTGATGAAGCAGGGGTTCATCGGAAAGATAAATTCCCATCACTTTAAAAGAAGGTTTCCATTTGGCCGCATCCAGGTCTTCCGAGCCGGGCAATGAACCTTCTTTATCATAAACAAAACGAAAATATTTTGCTGTTGTGGAGGGAATGGCGTGGGTTACATCTTCGTCCGTATCCTGCCATCCATGCCGGGGAGGTTCAAGGCGGGCGATTGTTTTAAAATTCTTTCCATCATCGCCAGCCTGAACAATCATGCGATGGGCCTGGTAATTGTTACCCCCGGTATGAACTTTAATTGAACGGCAGGTAAAAGGTTCTGGATACTTATACTGGATCCAGCAGGAACTATCACTCCTGAAATTTTCATTTCCCTCCTGGGGGAATGAGAGAAAAGAAGCCCGGGTGCCAATACTGGTAGAAACGCTGGGCACCAGGGTAACATCGTTAAAAGCATGCTGACTATTGGCCCGGTATGCTATTATGGCAATCTCTTTATAATAATCAAGTTTTGTTTCAGGCCTTGGTAAAAATAGTTTGACGCGCCTGCCACCTTTGATATAGGTTTTATTCCATACCAGTTTCTGCATGGAAAGTTCAGGACTGATCCAGGGCCCGCCGGCCAGCGCAAAACCATCGCTGACATGCATGGCCAGTTTCAAATCCAGTCGCCTGGCTTCCTGCATGGCAAATGCTACCAGGCTCCACCACTCCGGTGTTAATTGCCGGGCTATGGGTTGAAAGGGAATGGTTGCCGAACTATCCTTTATGGGCATTAAATAGGCCCCGCCAATTCCGGCTTCTTTCATGGCTTCCAGGTCGGCGCTGATACCTTCGCGGGATATAGCGGCGTGCATCCAGTACCAGAAGACCCAGGGTTTAGCGGATGCAGGCGGGTTGAAAAAACTCCTTATGATGGTATTGCCGGTGTTGGGTTGAGAAAATGCAAAATGGGAAACAAGCAGTAAAGACAAGATCAGCTGATATGTTCGGAACCTTGAAGTCATTCGCAATCGCTTAGTTACTTAACAAACTTTAACTACTTCCATCTCTAATAAAGCACCCAGTTTTTCCAATTTTGAACTGATATGCCCCAGCCCCACAGC
>DASUMO010000229.1:0-6298 GCA_036277695.1 Chitinophagaceae bacterium | reverse complement strand
CCTTTTCCGTCTTTTCGCGGGTAATTGAGATGGATGATGGAGGAGGGCGGACAGGCATCCGGGTTTTGTGTATCATTCCACATATCTTTCCATACTATACCCACGCTGCATTCGGCTGAATCCGGGTATTCAATGGGTAATAAACGGAATATAGGGTCCATGATATGGCAGGCCATATCGCCCAGGGCTCCCGTACCAAAAGACCACCAGCCCCGCCAGTTAAAGGGCAGGTAAGCCGGGTTATACTCAATGAAAGCTGCAGGCCCCAGCCAAAGATTCCAATCCAGTTCTTTTGGAATCTCGAATTGACCGGCAGGCGTGGGGATGCCCTGCGGCCATACAGGACGATTGGTCCAGGCATGCGCTTCCTTTACATCCCCAATCATTCCCGCATCATACATTTCTTTTGCTTTCCTTACCCCATCCCCCGAACCGCCCTGGTTACCCATTTGGGTTACTACCTTATATTTCTTTGCGGCCTGGGCCACTATCCTTGCTTCATAAATATCATGGGTAAGCGGTTTTTGCGTATAAACATGTTTTCCCAGCTGCATCGCCATCAGGGTAGCGACTGCATGCGTATGATCGGGGGTGGAAACAGAGCAGGCATCAATATTGTTTTTTTCTTTCTCCAGCATATCCCTGAAATCCCGGTAATACCCCGCTTTCGGAAAACTTTCCCTGGATTTTACAGCCTGCCGATCATCGACATCGCAAAGGGCGACAATATTTACACGGGGGCTTTTTGCAAATTCAGCAAGATCGCTATGACCCTTTCCTCCCACCCCGATCCCTGCAATATTCAATTTATCACTGGGAGCAATAAAACCCCTGCCCATTACATGGCGGGGAATAATAAAGAAACCAGCGCCGGCAATAGCTGTATTGCGAATGAATTTTCTCCGGGAAAGCGCTATATCTTTTTTCGAGGGTCGCATATGGTAAAATTTGCAGAAAGTTAAACGAAACCTATTAATCATCAAAAATTCCATTGTTCATCCTGTATAGTGAGCATGAATTGGGAGATTGTCTACAAATCTTTAGTTTAGATAAAATTTAGATGCATGACCATTAGCTGGGAAGATTTTGAAAAGGTCGATATCAGGGTTGGGACTGTGTTGGAGGTGAGTGATTTCCCGGAGGCCCGCAAACCTGCCTATAAGATGAAAGTTGATTTTGGTGAGCCCATCGGGATTCGTCAATCATCTGCGCAAATAACCATACATTACCAGAAAGAGGAATTGTTGAAACGGCAGGTAATTGCCGTGGTGAATTTTCCGGTAAAAAAAATAGCGGGTTTTAGCAGTGAATGCCTGGTTTTGGGTATTTATGATGAGAATAAGGATGTAGTTTTATTGCAACCTGAAAGACCCGTTAAGAACGGGATGAAGATCGGCTGATATGAGTGAACTCCAAACCACATATTATCACTCCCCCGTAGGTGTCCTGAAGATTTCGGGGACCGATGATTATATCACCGAAGTCTTATTTCATGATGTTTCCCAAAAAACTCAGGGTGGTAAAAGGAATTTATCACCCATGCTTATCCAATGCATTGAACAACTGATCCAGTATTTTCAAGGCGAGCGAAGACAATTTGAGCTCCCCGTTAACCAGCAGGGTACAGCTTTCCAGAAAGAAGTATGGAATGAATTAATGGGAATTCCTTTTGGTAAAACAATCAGTTACCTGGAGCTTGCCAGGCGGACAGGCGACTCAAAAGCTACCCGGGCGGTAGCCAATGCCAATGGAAAAAATAATGTGGTCATTATTGTACCCTGTCACCGGGTGATCGGCGCCAATGGTGAACTGGTGGGATTCTCCGGTGGTCTCTGGAGAAAGAAATGGTTACTGGAACATGAATTGAAGGTAGCCTATGGAGTGCAGACTTTGTTTTAAATAACATTTTACTTCCTGTACAGCTCTAACGGTTTTGCATTAGCGATCGCAGGTTCGCATACGGTCAACAATCAGATCAATTCATCGCTGGTGAAAGCAAAAGGCAATAGCAAACGTGCCGAACGGATAATAAAGATCCGGCCTTCCATGCCACCGAGTATAAGACGGATAGGTTTGCTCAATCGAGTTTCATATTCCAGCAAGGATTGCCGGCACATTCCGCAGGGTGAAATGGGATGATCACTTTTTAATTCGGTGCTGTTATAACTGATGGCAATGGTCTCAATCGGCACTTTGGGATAAAGGGTGGCAGCATTGCCCAATAAAACCCTTTCGGCGCAAATGCCTACGGGATAACTTGCATTTTCCTGGTTAGTGCCGGCTACTATTTCCCCGTTGGCCATCATGGCCACAGCGCCTACATGGAATTTTGAATAGGGTGCATAAGCCTGCTCGGTTACCAACTGTGCTTCCGATAAAAGCCAGGCATCTTTTTCATTTAGTTCACCGATGTCTTTATAAACCTCGTAAGCAAATTCGAATTTTCCTTCCTTCATCAAATCATGGTTTAATACAAGAATGCCCCTGAACTGGTCAAGGGCATTTAAAGTTAGCTTATTTTACAATGTTAAACAATCGCTTCCATCGTGGTCCTCCATCCCAACTAAACCAGATCATCCAGGCCTTCCCCACTACCCTGTCTTCCGGTACAAAACCCCAGAAACGGGAGTCCTGTGACCCATGACGGTTATCTCCCATCATCCAGTAATAATTCATTTTAAATGTGTATTGGGTAACGGGCTTTCCATTCAACCAGAATTGGCCATCCCTTTTCTCGAATTCATTTTTTTCATAGACCCGGATTGCACGCTGGTAGATGCTATACGTGCTGTCATTTAAATCAATGCTTGCCCCTTTTTGGGGAATCCAGATAGGGCCATAATTATCGAGCGTCCATTTATTTTGAAGAACATATGGTTCCACGGCGGCTTCATTCATCCAGCGGGTTTCCAGGATCGGTGTGATTTGTTTGGCAAACCCGTTTTGCTTCATTTTTTCAACGGCTTTGTGGGTCAGGTTCCATTCATAGCTAAAGGGAAGAACGGGGCCCTTCCTTTCAGGATTATAAGCCAGGTCGCGATCATTATCATAATCATATTCCTCCTTCAGGATATCTGGATCCAGCGGTTGTCCATTGGTTACAACGGTATAGGGCATGACTGATTCCGGTGGCGTATTCTCAGGCGCTCCATTTATATACACTACTCCATTTATGAGTTGTAGTTTGTCGCCGGCTATGCCAACGCATCGCTTAATGTAATTGTCTGATTTATCTACCGGGTGAATGGCAAGCGGGTAACGGTCAGGATCGCTGAGCACGATCCGTCTGCCGGCTTCCTCATTCATATTTCCCAATTCCCGGATCACCTGGTAATAAGGATGCAGGGACTGGTAATCTTTATCATTGATGACTGTATCGCCTGCCGGGAAATTAAAAACGACAGCATCTCCCCTTTTTACTGGAGCAGCCCACCAGCGTATATAGGGAATCTTGATTGCCTCCGAATAGGATTTCCGCTTGCTGCCGGGCAGGTAATTATGGATAAATGGAATGGATAAAGGCGTGTTGGGTATGCGGGGTCCATAGCTGAGTTTGCTGACAAAAAGGAAATCACGGATCAGCAGCGTTTTCTCCATGGAGCCCGAAGGAATGGTATAAGCCTCAAAAATAAAGGTCCGGATCAAGGTGGCGGCTACAATCGCGAAAACGGCCGCATCCACCCATTCTCTCCATCCCGGTTTCTTATGTTTACGGGCCGCTTCAGGTCCTATGAACTTCACATCTTCTTTATAGGCCATCCAGGGAAAATAAAGGGGGGCAAAAAGGGCTGCAAGGGTATGCTGACCCAGCGTGAATTTGCCAAACAATTTCACAAACTCAATAAAAATGCCCGGGCTGATAAACCAGCCTACTACGGGAATAAATTGCCAGAAAACCCAATGTTTGGGACGTTGGGCCAATTCTTGCATTACCCAGGTATTATAAAAGGGTATATAAGCTTTCCAGGCAGGCGCCCCAGCCTTGACGAATAATTTAGCCAGTCCGAATGAGGGTAAAAAAACGATCAGAGTTCCGATAAGGTAAACGATGAAAATGTGCTGTAAAGGCATGAACCTGTTTTTAATAAGGGACAAAAGTATTATAAAAAATTTCTGGCCGAAATATATTAATTCAAAGTTTTGCTAAACCAAATCAGCGGTTTTTTGTCGTTTTAAACGGGAGAATAATAATTTAGCGACCGGTTATGAACCAATTTAGCATCCGTGACATCGAAAATCTATGCGGCATTAAGGCGCATACCCTCCGTATCTGGGAGCAACGCTACAAGCTTTTTGTACCTAAACGCAAACAAAGCCAGCACCGGGTCTACGATTGTGATGACCTGAAGGAACTCCTGCGCATATCCTTTCTCTACCATAATGGGTATAAAATTTCAAAAATTGCGGAATTGAGCCCCGAGCAGGTGCAGGCAGAAATTGCCCGGATTAAACCTCTTTGCTGTAATTATGAAATATATGTTCACCAGCTGATCGAAGCCTGTCTTTCTTTCGATAAGGATAGCTTTGAGAAAATCATCAACAGCCTCGCCATTCGCATTGGCCTGGAGAAATGCATACTCCATGTATTTTACCCTTTCCTGCAAAGGGTGGGTTTGTTATGGATGACCAACCATGTGATACCAGCCCAGGAACATTTTTCCAGTCATATCATCCGGAAAAAGATCATCTGCGGAATCGATGGGCTGGAACTAGAAGAGAAAGCTCAGCCCTATAATATCCTCATCTTTGCGCCCATTGGTGAGCTCCACGAGATCCCCCTTCTCTGCGTGAATTATTTTTTCAGGAGACAAGGAATCCGGACAACTTATTTCGGGGCAAATGTATCAACCGAAGCGATCCACTATTATATGCAGCATCATGAAGTATCGCATATTTACCTGCATGTGATCACGCATTTTGATAATTGCAGCCCGGCCAAAATAATTGATGGGCTCTGCCGGGATTACCCTAAAAAAACGATTGTGATCTCAGGGCCGGCTCTCTCCTGCGTTCCGGATACGCATCACAACCTGCTCCATTTTCATTCGCTGGAAGAAGTAATTACGTTAAGCAAGGAATTAGCCCTTCAAAAAAGCACATAGCTCAAAGCTCACACCTGCCTGCCGGCAGGCAGGGCCTCGCAGCTGCATTCACTTCGGCATCACATAATTCTTTACATCTTCCACCGTAATCGTTTTCCCGGAAAGAATGACCAGTCTTTCGACCACGTTTCGGAGTTCCCGGATATTACCAGTCCAGTTATATTGTTGAAGGAGCTGGATCGCTTCTTCATCGATATCTTTTTTCGCCGTTCCGTAATCAGAACAGATATCGGTAAGAAACTGGTCAACAAGTAAGGGAATATCATCCCTCCGTTCATTCAGGGATGGGACATGGATAAGTATAACGCTGAGGCGGTGATAGAGATCGAGCCGGAAATTTTTGGTCTCCACTTCTTTCAGCAGGTCCTTGTTGGTAGCAGCGATCACTCGTACATCAACGTTGATATCCTTATCTGCCCCTACGCGGGTGATCTTTCCTTCCTGCAAAGCTCTTAACACCTTAGCCTGGGCATTGGGACTCATATCGCCGATTTCGTCCAGGAACAGTGTACCGCCGTTGGCCGATTCGAATTTGCCAATTCTCTGCTTGATTGCGGAGGTGAAGGAGCCTTTTTCATGCCCGAAAAGTTCGCTTTCGATGAGTTCGCTGGGAATGGCTGCACAATTCACTTCGATCATGGGGCCACTGGCACGATTGCTTTTCTCATGTATCCACCGGGCCACCAGTTCTTTTCCCACACCGTTTTCACCCGTGATCAGGATCCTGGCATCGGTGGGTGCCACTTTATCTATTGTTTCCTTGATCTTTTTGATAGGTGTGGAAGCTCCTATCATATCCTGCACCTTGCTAACTTTTCTTTTCAGCACCCTGGTTTCGGTAACGAGCGAGCTTTTATCCATCGCATTCCGGATGGTGATCAGCAGGCGGTTCAGGTCAGGAGGTTTGGAAATATAATCATAAGCTCCCTTTTTAACGGCTTCGACAGCCGTTTCAATATTGCCATGACCCGATATCATTATGATGGGTGAATCGGGATTGATTTCCCCCGCTTTCTGCAGAAACTCTATACCGTCCAGTTTGGGCATCTTGATATCACAAAGCACGACATCATAGGTTTTTTCTCTGAATTTTTTAAGTCCTTCTTCGCCATCTGATGCCTCATCGATTTTGTAACCTTCAAAGGAGAGGATTTCCGAGAGGGTTTTACGGATCGCCTTTTCATCATCAATGATCA